>NZ_JBOBDQ010000061.1:0-37607 GCF_050586565.1 Pseudomonas sp. WC1 | reverse complement strand
CTGTGGGAGCCGGCTTGCCGGCGATGGGCTGCAAAGCAGCCCCAGTGACGCTAACTAACAAGTATTACCCCGAGGGGTGGCTTCTGGACCTGCCGGGCGAACTCAGTACGCCTTGCCAGTCTTGTAGTAGTTCTCGAAGCAGAAGTTGGTCGCGTCGATGTAACCCTCGGCGCCACCGCAGTCGAAACGCTTGCCCTTGAACTTGTAGGCGATCACGCAGCCATCCTTGGCCTGTTGCAGCAGGGCGTCGGTGATCTGGATCTCGCCGCCCTTGCCAGGTTCGGTGTTGGCGATGATGTCGAAGATGTCCGGAGTCAGGATGTAGCGACCGATGATCGCCAGGTTCGACGGTGCGTCTTCCGGCTTCGGCTTCTCGACCATGTTGGTCACGCGGTAGATGTCGTCACGGATCATTTCGCCGGCGATCACACCGTACTTGTTGGTTTCCTGCGGGTCGACTTCCTGGATGGCAACGATCGAGCAGCGGTACTGCTTGAACAGCTTGACCATCTGGGTCAATACGCCGTCACCTTCCGGGTTGACGCACAGGTCGTCGGCCAGCACCACGGCGAACGGCTCGTCGCCGATCAGCGGGCGGCCGGTCAGGATCGCATGGCCCAGGCCTTTCATTTCGGTCTGGCGGGTGTAGGAGAACGAGCACTCGTCGAGCAGGCGACGGATGCCGACCAGATATTTCTCCTTGTCGGTGCCCTTGATCTGGTTTTCCAGCTCGTAGCTGATGTCGAAGTGGTCTTCCAGGGCGCGCTTGCCACGGCCGGTGACGATGGAGATCTCGCTGAGGCCAGCGTCCAGCGCTTCTTCAACGCCATACTGGATCAGTGGCTTGTTGACCACCGGCAGCATTTCCTTGGGCATGGCTTTGGTAGCGGGCAGGAAGCGGGTGCCGTAACCGGCTGCCGGGAACAAGCATTTCTTGATCATATACGTCCTTAACAAGGGCTTTGCGTACGAAATTCGGCGCAGTCTAATCAGGCGGCGGTCACCTTACAATGCCCCCCGCGCTGGCCGATGCCATCATAGAGATATTCCAGTGTAGATAGTTCCTGAAGGCCGTGAATTTTAAGCGCCTGGCGGCGTCATGGCGGGACGGGCCCGCGCCCACGATCATCCCTTGCCGGGCGTGGGAACGGGCTTGCCCCGCGAGGGTTTCAGCTCAACCGCCGATCCCCTGCCCGATCAACACGCCATCGACTTTCTGCCCATACAGGTTGACCCCGTCATTGGCATGGAACTTCAGCCGGGTCTTCTCGATCGAGCCTTCGACCAGGCGCGGATCCTGCGGCCGCTCATGGCGATTGATCCAGGCTGCCACGTCCCAGGCCTGCTGGTCACTGAGGCTGCCGGGCTTGCCCAACGGCATGTTGTACTTGATGAACGACGCCGCGGTGTTGATCCGGTGCATGCCGGCGCCCCAGTTGTACGAGTCCTTGCCCCACAGCGGCGGCATCACGTACTCCCCGGCCACCTTCTGCCCTTCGCCGTTGCCGCCGTGGCAGATCGCGCATTGTTCGTCATACACCTGCTTGCCGCGCTTGAAGTCGTAGCCATCCTTGGGCTTCGGCACTTCCGGATAGCCGCGACCGGCGATCTCCACCCCCGTCGGCGCCTGGGTCGACAACCAGTAGGCATACACACTCAGCGCGGTCATCTGCGGGCTGTCGGCCGCCGGCGGCTTGCCGTTCATGCTGAAGCTGAAACAGCCCTGGATGCGTTCGGCGAAGGTGTTGACCTTGTCGTTTTTCTTGCGGTAGGCGGGGTACATCGGATAGGCGCCCCAAAGCGGCGCGGAATGGAACAGGCGGCCCTGGTCGAGGTGGCAGTTGCTGCAGTTCAGGCCATTGCCGACGGCTTCGGGCATCAGCCTGCGGGTATCGACGAACAGCGCATGCCCTTCGCGGACCATCTTGCCGAAGGCGTTGTCCGGGATGGCGCTTTCCGCGGGCGGCACGAATTGCGGGGCGGCCTGCACGCCCGGCACCTTGAGCTGGGACTGGTCTTCCATGGCAATAGGGGCGGCCTGGGCAGTGCCCATGGCCAGCAGCAACAGGGTTGGCATAAGGATCTTCATGGCTTGACCTCCTGGCTTGCCGGCTGTGCGAAGTAGTCGGCAACTGCCTTGACCTCGGCATCGGTCATCGCTTTGGCGACATCCACCATCAGCTGGTTGGGGTCGTTGCTGCGGCTACCATCGCGCCAGGCGTTGAGCTGTGCCACCAGGTAGCTGGCCGGCTGCCCGGCCAACGGCGGGAAGTGCTCGCCGACACCGCTGCCACCCGGGCCATGGCACTGCACGCAACCGGGAATCTTGCGGCTCCAGTCGCCGTAGATGGCCAGGCGGGCCACCGGATCGGTGGTGATCTGCTGACGCCGCGTGTCAGGTGCGGCATCGGCCGGCAGCTTGGCCAAATAGGCGCTGATCGCTTCGATTTCGGTATCGTCCAGGGCCTTGGCCAGCGGCTCCATCACCGCCTGCTTGCGGCTGCCACTGCGAAAGTCCTGCAATTGCTTGCTCAGATAGCCGGCGGGCAGGCCGGCAAGGCGGGGAAAGCCGGCGGCGGCGATGCCTTTGCCGTCCGCGCCATGGCAGCCAAGGCAGGCCATGGCGGCGGGATTCTGCCCGCCCTGGTTGAAGATTTTCTGGCCGTCGGCAGCGTGCGCCGAGGGCCAGGCCAAGATCAGCAGGCTGCCGATCACGACATGGCTCAGGGGTTTCATCACGGAGGCTCCATTTCCTTGTTATAAGCTTAGGCTCAAACGATATAAGCCCAGAAATACTAGGCCTATTCCCCGGCCTGCGACAACGTGCCGCCGGGAAGGAAAATGGCAATACGCCAGCTAATTGCCGATTAACTGAGCTGGATCAAGAACCAGAGATGCATTGGGTGGCGGCCGTGCGCACATCGCCCAGGCGCAGCGGGAAGTTGTTCAACCGCTCGTAGACCTTGATCGCGCTGCCGCTGCCGCGCTTGTCGATATCGAGCAGCGCCGCCGGGCCCACGCCAGCCGTCAGCTTCTGCGGCACGGTCAGGCGCAGGTTTTCACCACGCACCTCCTCTTGCAACGGATCGCGCGTTTCAGCCAGCTTGCGCTTCACGCAGTCGGCGTATTCACGTGGCGTCTTGCCAGAGATCACGTCCAAGGTGGCGTGGGACTGCTCGAGTTCCGTCACGCTGACACAGCCTCCCAATGCCAGCACCGCTGCCGCTACTACCCATTTCATGCACACACTCTCCAACTTCAAAGTCATCCTCTGACCACGTCCAGGCGTTTTTGCTCCCACGTCTGGCGGAAATCTCCTTGGCTTGGTCAGCCCGGGCGCAAGTGTAACCTCACATCGTGATATCTTTCGCGTTTGCAGAAACAATCCTTGCGGAGCGCCCCATGAAATTCGTACACCAGCGCGAACACCTGAACGAGGACGACATCGTCGTCATCGAGTGTTCCCAGCGCTGCAACATCCGCCTGATGAACGACGCCAACTTCCGCAGTTTCAAGAATGGCGGCCGGCATACCTACCACGGCGGCCACTTCGAGAAATTCCCGGCGAAGATCACCGTACCCAGCACCGGTTTCTGGAACATCACCATCGACACCGTGACCACCCGCCCAATCTCCGTGACGCGCAAGCCAACCCTGACCCACAAGATCAAGATCATTCGTCGCTCGTCGTCGAAACTCGGATGAGACCAGCATGACCCAGACCATCAAGTACGTGATCAAGTACAAGCTCGACGGCGAACGCCGCTGGGATTTCGCCCTGATGACCGACGCTTCCATGGCGCAGGCGCAGGAAGCCCTGCGCAAGATCCATGGCGACGACGCCGACAAGATCAGCGACATCCAGGTCAGCAAGGCCCTGTAGCCACTCTGGATCCCACCGCACTCAAGGAGTCGCCCATGAGCACCTGGCCAGACCGCCGCATCCTCGACCTGCTGAACATCGAGCTGCCTATTCTCCAGGCGCCCATGGCCGGCGCCACCGGCTCAGCCATGGCCATTGCCGTCGGTCATGCCGGAGGCCTGGGCGCCCTGCCCTGCGCCATGCTCTCCAGCGAGCAGCTGCGTGGCGAGATCGAAGCCTTTCGCAGCGCCTGCCAGGGTCCGCTCAACCTGAACTTCTTCTGCCACCAACCGCCGGCGCCAGACCCCGAGCAAGACGCTCGCTGGAAACAGGCGCTAAAGCCCTTCTACGAGGAAGTCGGCGCGGACTTCGAGGCGCCGACGCCGGTGTCCAATCGCGCGCCCTTTGACGAACAAAGCTGCAAGCTGGTGGAGGAACTGCGCCCGGAAGTGGTCAGCTTCCACTTCGGCCTGCCAGCGCCGGCGCTGCTGGAGCGGGTCAAGGCGGCAGGTGCCAAGGTGCTGTCCAGCGCCACCACGGTGGAGGAAGCGATCTGGCTGGAACAGCATGGCTGCGACGCGATCATCGCCATGGGCTATGAAGCCGGCGGCCATCGCGGCATGTTCCTCAGCAGCGACATCACCAGCCAGATCGGCACCTTCGCCCTGGTGCCGCAGATCGTCGACGCGGTGAGCCTGCCGGTGATCGCGGCAGGCGGCGTGGCTGATCACCGCGGCCTGCTTGCCGCCCTGGCCCTGGGCGCCTCGGCGGTGCAGATCGGCACCGCCTACCTGTTCTGCCCCGAGGCCAAGGTCTCACCTGCGCACCGCCACGCCCTGGACAGCGCCTCCGCCAGCGATACCGCGCTGACCAACCTGTTCACCGGCCGCCCGGCCCGCGGCATCAACAACCGCCTCATGCGCGAGCTAGGCCCGATGAGCGCCCTGGCCCCACGCTTCCCGTTGGCCGGCGGCGCGCTCATGCCTCTGCGCGCGATCAGCGACCCGCAAGGCAACAGTGATTTCAGCAACCTGTGGGCCGGGCAGGCGTTACGCCTGGGAAGGCACCTGGGCGCAGAGAAACTGACCCGCGAAATTGCAGGTGAGGCCCTGAATCGGCTTGTCCGGTGAACGCGACACGTTCATAGAGAGCCCCTTGCCGCAAAAAACCGGCGTGCGGCGGTATACTCGCCAGCCTTCGAACCTCGCCCGGAAAGCCACCATGCAGCAAGTCCTGCTCATCGTCGATGTGCAATCCACCTTCAGCCCCTCCGAGAAACTGGTGGATGGCATCCGCGTGCTGTCGGCGCATATCCCCACCATCGCCTCGATCGAGCTGCACGACGAGCAGGTCACGCCTTTCCAGCGCCAGCTCGGTTGGCACCCGGCCAGCGAGGACGTGGCCCTGGTCGAGGCGGACAAGGTGTTCGTCAAGCATGGTTACGGCCAGACCGCCGAGACCCTCGACCACATCAAAAGCCTCGGCGTCGAGCGGGTGCTGGTCTGCGGGCTGCAGACCGAGACCTGCGTGCTGGCCGCAGGCTTCGCCCTGTTCGATGCGGGCCTTACCCCGACACTGGTCACCGACCTGACCATGGGCTCTTCGCTGGACCGCTCCGGGCAGTTGGGCATCGACCTGTGGAAGCACCATTTCGGCCACGTCACCACTGCCGCCGAAGTACTGGCCGGGCTGCACGATCATCGAGATGTTCCAAGCCCCTGGAACACGTAGTGATCGCTGCGCAACCAGCCCGGCCTGTTTCGCCCGTTATCCGTCGCGCAAGCTCGCGCCTGTCGTCTCAGACGGCCATGAGATCAAGGGCACTCGCAGGTAGAAGGCCCGAACACAGGCCCCGCGCAAGGGTCTTCGCCTGGGCCGAATACCGGGCACGACGCCTGGGCCGTCACGGAAAAGCCCCACAGCAGCAGTACAGCCAACATGACTTTCTTCATGGGTAAACTCCTGGTCAATGATTGATTCTTCCCTGCACCTTCGCGGTGATCAGCGCTCGCACACGCAGGTCGTCGGGCCCAGCACCGGGCCGGCACAAGGGTCCTCCCACGGCCCCAGCACCGCGCAATCGGCCTGCGCCGTCATCGAGCACATCCACAGCAGTATCGCGCCTGCCAGCATTTTCCTGTTCATCCAACCCTCCTTGGGTCTATCCCTGACAATCCTTCCCCGACGGGCGACAACCGCTCGCCGGGCCCGCAACAGCTAAGACCAACCCTGTTCAGTGCGCAACTGTGGTGCATCGTCGCAGCTGGAGGTCGGTAAAGCGCAAAGGATTAAACGCGAACCGTGCAGGACGCTGACCGAAAAAGAAAGGGCCGCTTTACGCGGCCCTTGACATTCAAGACGTGATCAGTGGTACAACCCAGCCGCCCTCGCCCGTGCGGCATGCAGCTTCTTGTAGCTCTCGACCAGGCGCAGGTGGCGGTCCAGCCCCTCGAGCTTCATGCTGGTCGGGGTCAAACCATGGAAACGCACGCTGCCATCCACCGAGCCCAGCACCGCGTCCATCCGCTCGTTGCCAAACATGCGACGGAAGTTGGCCTCGTAGTCGGCCATCTCCAGCTCATCGTCCAGCACCACCTCCAGCACCACGTTCAGCGCCTGGTAGAACAGCCCGCGCTCGACGGTATTGTCGTTGAACTGCAGGAACATCTCGACCAGTTCCTTGGCGTCCTCGAAGCGCTGCAGCACCAGGTGAATCAGCAGTTTCAGCTCGAGGATGGTCAGCTGGCCCCACACCGTGTTGTCGTCGAACTCGACACCGATCAGCGTGGTGATGGTGGTGTAGTCGTCCACCTCGGCATTGTCCAGACGCTTGAGCAGCAGCTTCAGCGAACGGTTGTCCAGCTTGTGCAGGTTGAGGATGTCGGCACGGAAACCCAGCGCCCGGTTGGTGTTGTCCCAGATCAGGTCCTCGACCGGGTAGATCTCCGAATAGCCCGGCACCAGGATGCGGCAGGCGGTGGCGCCGAGGTCGTCGTACACGGCCATGTACACCTCCTTGCCCAGGTCCTCGAGGATGCCGAACAGCGTCTGCGCCTCCTGCTGGTTGGAGTCCTCGCCGTGGCCCGAGAAGTCCCACTCGACGAACTCGAAGTCGGCCTTGGCGCTGAAGAAGCGCCACGACACCACGCCGCTGGAGTCGATGAAGTGCTCGACGAAGTTGTTCGGCTCGGTCAGCGCAAGGCTGTCGAAGGTCGGCTGCGGCAGATCGTTCAGGCCCTCGAAGCTGCGGCCCTGAAGCAGTTCGGTGAGGCTGCGTTCCAGCGCCACCTCGAAGCTGGGGTGGGCACCGAACGAAGCGAACACGCCGCCGGTGCGCGGGTTCATCAGGGTCACGCACATCACCGGGAACTCACCGCCCAGCGACGCGTCCTTGACCAGCACCGGGAAGCCCTGCTCCTCCAGCCCCTGGATGCCGGCGACGATGCCCGGGTACTTGGCCAGTACCTCCTGCGGCACGTCCGGCAGGCACAGCTCGCCTTCGAGGATCTCGCGCTTGACTGCCCGCTCGAAGATCTCCGACAGGCACTGCACCTGCGCCTCGGCCAGGGTGTTGCCGGCGCTCATGCCATTGCTCAGGTACAGGTTCTCGATCAGGTTGGACGGGAAGTACACCATCTCGCCGTCCGACTGGCGCACGAACGGCAGCGAGCAGATACCGCGCTCCTTGTTGCCCGAATTGGTGTCGTACAGGTGCGAGCCGCGCAGCTCGCCGTCGGGGTTGAAGATCTCAAGGCAGTAATCATCGAGGATCTCGGCCGGCAGCGCGTCCTTGGGCCCAGGCTTGAACCACTGCTCGTTGGGGTAGTGCACGAACGCGGCGTTGGCGATGTCCTCGCCCCAGAACTGGTCGTTGTAGAAGAAGTTGCAGTTCAAGCGCTCGATGAACTCACCCAGCGCCGAGGCCAGCGCCGCTTCCTTGGTCGCGCCCTTGCCGTTGGTAAAGCACATCGGCGACTGCGCGTCGCGTACGTGCAGCGACCAGACGTTGGGCACGATGTTGCGCCACGAGGCAATCTCGATCTTCATCCCCAGCTCCGCCAGCAGGGCAGACATGTTGGCGATGGTCTGCTCCAGCGGCAGGTCCTTGCCGGGGATGTAGGTGGTGGTGTCCGACACCGGCATCAGCAATGCCTGGGCGTCGGCGTCGAGGTTGTCGACCTCCTCGATGATGAACTCGGGGCCGGTCTGCACCACTTTCTTCACGGTGCAGCGGTCGATGGAGCGCAGGATGCCCTGGCGGTCCTTCTCGGAGATGTCCTCGGGCAGCTCGACCTGGATCTTGAAGATCTGGTTGTAGCGGTTCTCGGGGTCGACGATGTTGTTCTGCGACAGGCGGATATTCTCGGTCGGAATGTCGCGAGTCTGGCAGTACAGCTTGACGAAGTACGCCGCGCACAGGGCCGACGAGGCCAGGAAGTAGTCGAACGGCCCCGGGGCCGAGCCGTCGCCTTTGTAGCGGATCGGCTGGTCGGCGATCACCGTGAAGTCGTCGAACTTGGCTTCGAGACGGAGGTTGTCGAGAAAATTGACCTTGATTTCCATGCGAGGGGGTACCAGGAAGCGGGGCGGAAAATGGCGGGTATTATCCGGGATTCGCCGGTGAATGTCTTGGCATACCGCCGGACGAGCCGCAATGGGTCGCGCGGACCTCTTTCATGGCTTCGCCAGCCCCTACTCCGCCCGAAAGCTCCACACGATCTCGACCACCCGCGAAGCCAGCACCAGGTAAAGCAAACACAGGATCACCTGCAGCGCCGTGTGATAAGGCAGCTTGGCCAGCCGGTGCAAGGTATCGCTGACGTTCAGCAGCAACAACAGTGCCGATACCAGGATCAGCCCCCAGCCGGTAAAACTCGACACCCACAAGCCCAGCAGGATCTGCTGGTCACCGTGAATCGCCTCGGTGCCTGCGGCGAACAGCAGCGCGCACACCAGCAGGTTCTTCAAGTTGTCGAATACCTTGGCGCTGAGGTCGGCGTCGAGCAGTGCCAGGTACTTTTGCCAGAGTCTGCGCATGGGCCTCTCCCACGGATACAGGTGATGTACGCAAGTCTAGGCTCTGTACGAAATGTATCTGCACTCGCCCATACTGCGTTGAAACGGGGCTCGGAATGCTCATGTACTCCAGTACAGTCGGGCGCGACCCCGGCCGTTCCTCCCCCCGTTTCGCCTTGTCTGGCCTTCGCGCAGACACATTTCGTACAGACCCTAGAAGTGATTGGCCAAGTGCACGCTACCGTGGCGCTCGCAAAAGCCGACCAGGCTCACTACCCTTGGCCAACACACGACTGACAGGGATAGCGGGAGTGCCATGCCCCATCACCAACAGCTCCACCAGGCGGGCTATGCCCTGCTCCGCCAAGCGATCCCGGCACAATGGCTGGACGAGCTGCGTCGGGTGTTCGAGGCCGGGGTGAAACCCTCGGAGGACTGGCCGGTGCCCCGCGCCGAGGACTGGCGTCATGCGCACCTGGATGGCGCAGCAGCGGTGCAGGCCGTTTGCCGCTTGCCGCACGTGCTGGCAGCGGTTGGCGCGTTGATCGGCGAACGGTTCTTCCTCTACCAGGTCGAGGGGCGCGCCCCCGTTGCCGGGGGTGGCCATCAGCGGCTGCACCGTGACCTGTCGGCGCAGCGCCCGGGCGACACGGTGGGGGTGATGGTCTACCTGGATGATTACGGCCCGGACAACGGTGCCACCCGTATCGTCCCCGGCAGCCATCGACCTGCCCCGCACGCGCCATCTTTCGACTTCAGTGATGAATCACGCAGCGTCCAGCTTGCCGGGCGAGCAGGCGACGCCCTGGTGTTCGATGTGGACCTGGTACATGCTGGCAGCCTGAACGTCAGCGGTGCACCGCGTCGCGCGCTGCTGATCGGTTATGCCGCCGACCCGCTGTATGCCGTATTTGAGGAAACCGCGCATCTGCGTGGCGTCCAAATGGACACGCACGAACGCTTCGAACCCTCGGACTACCCGTTCACGACGCCATGACCTGGCGCTTGGCGTTCTTCTTGACGATAGCCTTCATCCGCGCCGCCGCGCGCTGCACGGTCGCCATCTTCTCCGGGCGCTTCATGCCGCGCCATTTGCGGATCTCGTCCCGGGTCCGGCCACAGCTGACGCACAGCTCGCTGTTGAGCTGGCAAAGCGAGATGCACGGATTGTCGATGTCTTTGGCCATGGGGTACTCCGCTGACGGGCGCGTATCATACCGGCTTCGGCCTGCGTGATGTAGGCCAGGGCCTTTGCAGGTGATCCACCCACCGCGCGTGTATGTCCCTTCTCCTACCTGTCCGCTATACAATACCGCCCACCGCCTGAACGGAATCAAGCCATGCCCGCTGCACTGAAACGCCCTACCCCTGCGCCACTGCTTGCGCCAGGGGAAACCGTCCTGCTGTTCGACGGCGTATGCAAGCTGTGCAACGGCTGGGCGAAAATCGTGATCCGCCATGATCGCCATCAACACATACGCCTGGCCACGGTGCAGTCAGCGCAAGGCCAGGCGTTGCTCGCCTGGGCGGGCCTGCCGATAACGGCGTTCGACACCATGGCGGTGATCCGTGACCAGCACTGCTGGGTGCGCTCCGCGGCGTTTTTCGAAATCGTCCGGCAGCTGCCCGGCGCCTGGCCGCTGTTGCGGGTACTGCGCATCTGCCCGCAGGGACTACGGGACTGGCTGTACGATCGCGTGGCACTCAATCGCTATCGCCTGTTCGGCAAGCATGACCAATGCCTGCTGCCGAGCCCAGACCACCAGCGACGCTTTCTCCAGGGCCAGCCATGAACCGCCTGTGCCAGGTGCACTGGCTGGCGCGCGCCAGCCTGGCGTTCATCTTCGCCTACCACGGGCTGGTGCCCAAGCTGTTGCTCCTCAGCCCCGGTGAGCAACTGCTGCTGCAGGCGCACGGACTCGGGCATGCAGCCTGGTTGTCACAAGTTGCCGGCATAGCCGAACTGGTGCTCGCCGCACTGCTGTTGATGCCGAGCCTGGCCTGGCCGTTGCTGGTCGCCGCGGGCGTGCTGCTTGGGCTGCTGGTGGATGTGGCGGTGATGCAACCGTCGATGCTGGTGGATGCCTTCAACCCGGTCTCGCTGAACGTGGCGGGCATGACACTGTGCGCCGTGGCGTGGACCTCAAGGCAGGGCCATACCCCTGACCGCTGAACGAAGCGCCCTGCGCAGCAGTCGGAACTGGAGGCCCTCAACAAGGAAACCACCCATGGCCGCAGCGCTCGCCGCCTTCACCACCCTGTTCATGCTGCTCGCAGGCGCGATGGCACAGGCGTCGGAAGGCTTGCGTATCGAAAGCCTGAAACGTTGCGGTGACCTGCTGGACACCCGGCGCCAGGACTGGTGCCTGACCGTCCACGGGCTGAGCCCCCAGCCGCCGACACTGAAACTCGGCAACAAGGCGATCCCCTCCAGCGCGGTGGCGCGCGAAGGCGACCGGCTACGCCTGCGGCTGGACAGCAGCGAGCGGCAAAGCGGTCCGCTCTGGCTTGAATATGGCACGCGCACCAGCAACGCCGTATGGCTGACACTGCGCAACAGTCACGTACTGGCCGCAGGGCCAGACGAGGTGGCCAGGAACATGGACGGTCTGACCACGTATGTGAACCTGGTGAGCCTGTTGATCGAGGAGCACCATGATGGTCGTCAGGAGGCCGAACGCCTGGCAGGCAAATACGGGGCCAGCGTCGTCGGCAGCATTGCGCCGCTGAACCTCTATCAGTTGCGCCTGCCGGCACGCAATCTGGAGCAACGCGATGCCTTGGTGTTGCGCCTGGGCAGCGAGGCCAGCGTGGATGCGGTGGTGATCGAAGAGTCGGCGCCGGAACAGGCCGAACACGAACGCACGCACGCCCCGCCCGGGGACTCTGACGAGTGGGCGGCGAACCGCTTCCTCGACGCGGTCGATTTCTACCGCCGACGCCTGCCTGGGCAGCAGACTGTCCTCCAGCCACAGCCGTTGCGCATTGGGCTGATCGAGCGCGATGTCGACTTCGACAGCCCGGACTTTGTCGATTACCTCGGTGCCTGCGCCATTCCCCGCACATGCCTGTATGCCCGCGATGCCGAACAACCTGACTCTCATGGCAGCACGGTCGCCGGCATTCTTGCCGCCGGCTGGGACAATGGCGGCAACACCGGTTTCCTGCGCGGCCTGGAACCGGCCAGCGGCGGTTTCGAGGTCATCGTCGAGCGCAACTCCGATGCGGGTATCACCGCCAATATCGCGGCCTCGGTCAACCTCGTCGAGGACGGCGTGCGCGTGCTCAACTGGAGCTGGGGCATCCACCGTGTCGGTACTCGAAACGCCGAGGGTGACGAAGTCGACTCCCTGTTGCGCTCAGGCCTTGCCATGGGCGGCTATGAGGAACTGCTGGAAGAATTCTTCCTCTGGCTGCGCAAGTCGCACCCCGATGTGCTGGTGGTGAACTCCGCCGGCAATGGCTCGACCTTTGCCGGCACCGACGAATACCGCCTGCCCTCCTCGTTCATCACCGAGCAGTTGCTGGTGGTCGGCGGCCACCAGCGCGCCGAGGGTGTCGAGCGCGACGTGGACGACCCGGCCTTTGCCGTCAGGCGCAGCAGCTCGAACATGGACATGCGTGTGGACATCACCGCAGCCGCCTGCACCCACGCCTCGACCCTCGAAGCAGGGCAACCCGGCGCAGTGCATTGCGGTACCTCCTATGCCACGCCGATGGTCACGGGCCTGGTGGCGGCGATGTTGTCGATCAACCCGAACCTGCAGCCCGAACAGGTGCGCATGCTGTTGCGCCGCAGTGCCATGAGCATCGGTGACCAGCACGACTTCGAACGGATGGATGCCGAGGACCTCACCGCGCCCATCCTGCCGTCGGAGCGCAACTATCAGCTCGGTGACAAGGATGTCGGGCGGTCGGCGCGGCTGGACATGCGAAAGGCCCTCGACCTCGCGCTGAAAAGCCGTGAGCGGGTGCGCTGACAGGATTTCGATGGGCAGGTGCACAAGCATCATCAAGATAGCGGTGGTTCAAGCAGCATTGCCATCGGGTGATGGCCGATACCGCAGTGCCGTACCGTGACCTGGCAACATTTGGACGCAAAATGTTGAAGCACATCTTCGCCCGCATCGCTAGAATGGCCGCCTGGCGTGTGCTGCGTGCGCCCGGGAGCCTTCCCGAATACGGAGAACATTCATTTGTTTTCCGTGAGATCCGTCTATGTTGCACGCATGCCCCCATTCCCCATGGCCCTTCCTGCCCCGTGTCTTCACGGCGTGGGTTGCTGCGCCGCATTCCCTATCCTTCTTCTCGCCCTTCGCCGCAGTGGCCCGTACAGTCCGGAGCCAGCGTCTCGCCGTGCCCGTTGCCCGCCGCGCCACTGCCATTGCGAGGGTGATGCCATGAACGAGGACCGTTACATGACTGCATCCCTTCCAACCGTCAAGCCGCGCTCGATGCTGCGTCACCTGCTGGCCACCGAAGCGGCCGGCGGCGTATTGCTGATGTTCACCGCCGCGCTGGCCATCGTCATCGCCAACAGCCCCTGGGCCAGTGCCTACCAGCACCTGCTGCACCTGCCCGTCGGCCCGGTACTGACCGACAAACTCGGCCCGATGACCGTGCACATGTGGATCAACGATGG
Organism: Pseudomonas sp. WC1; assembly: GCF_050586565.1. NCBI lineage: Bacteria > Pseudomonadati > Pseudomonadota > Gammaproteobacteria > Pseudomonadales > Pseudomonadaceae > Pseudomonas > Pseudomonas sp. WC1. Next base: position 24,087 of record NZ_JBOBDQ010000061.1, on the reverse strand, counting down.
TTTGATGGCGATCTTCTTCCTGCTGGTGGGCCTGGAGATCAAGCGCGAGCTGGTCGACGGCCGCCTTGCCAGCTGGGAACAGCGCCGCCTGCCGGCACTGCCGGCACTGATGGGCATGGCCGTGCCGGCGCTCATCTACCTCGCGGTGGCTGGCGGTGAACCCGGGCTGTCCAACGGCTGGGCGATCCCCGCCGCCACCGACATTGCCTTCGCGGTCGGCGCCCTGGCCCTGCTCGGGCGGCATGCGCCGCTGTCGCTCAAGGTGATGCTGGTGTCGGTGGCGATCATCGACGACATGGGGGCAGTGGCGATCATCGCGGTGTTCTACACCTCGTCGCTGAACCTGCTGGCACTGGCCGCTGCCGCCGGCATCATCGCCATCCTGCTGGCCTGCAACCGCCTGCGCGTGGTCAGCCTGTGGCCCTACCTGATCGGCGTGGCCGCGCTGTGGTACGTGACCCTGCTGTCGGGCGTGCACGCCACCATCGCCGGCGTGGTCGGTGCCCTGCTGATCCCCTACAGCACAGGTAACAGCGAGGCCCGCGAGGCCAGCCCGCTGCTCAGGCTGGAGCATGGCCTGGCGCCGTGGGTCGGTTTCCTCATCGTGCCTGCTTTCGGCTTTGCCAACGCCGGCGTCTCGTTCGGCGACCTGGGCCTTGGCGACATCTTTGCCCCGCTGCCGCTGGCCATTGCCCTGGGCCTGCTGCTGGGCAAGCAGCTCGGCGTGTTCGGTGGTGTACTGCTGGCGGTCAAGACCGGCCTGGCCAGCAAACCCCAAGGCGCCAGCTGGCTGCAGATCTACGGCGTGGCGATGCTCTGTGGTATCGGCTTCACCATGAGCCTGTTCATCGGCGAACTGGCCTTCCCGGGCCAGGCCGAGAAGATCGATGCTGCCAAGATCGGCATCTTGTTGGGCTCGCTGCTATCGGCAGTGATTGCCTGCCTGATCCTGCGATTTGCGCCTAAGCAAGCCGATTGAAGTAACCCCGGGGCCCGCGCCTGCTCGACAGCTCAGTGGCTGTCGAGCAGGCGCAGAAAGGTGTCGCGGACCTTCACATTGTCACTGTGAGCGACATTGAAACGCATGAACGCCCGGGCATCGGCCTGGGCGCTCAGCAAGGTGCCGGGTGACAGCACCAGACCATGCTGCAAGCCATTCATGGCAATGGCCTCGCCATCGACACCGGCGGGTAGCCGGGCCCACAGGAACAGCCCCTCCCCTTGGCACGACGCCACCTCGCACCCTGCCTCGCGCAACCAGCCAACCACCCACCCGCTGGCCTCATGCAGCCGGTCGACGACCCTGCGCGTATGCCGCTCATAGCTCCCTTCGGTCAGCAGGCGATGAATCACCTGCTCGGTCAGCTCGGACGTCACGCCGCCGCACTTCATCTTGAGCAGCGTCAGTTGCCCCGCCAATTCGGCGCCCACGGCCAGGTAACTGACGCGGCAATTGGCGGTGAGGGTCTTCGAGTAGCCGCAGACATAGCTGACGTTGTCCAGCCCACCCACCCCCGCCAGCCGGGGCGTTCGTTTATGCTGGATATCGCAGTACAGATCATCTTCGATGACGTGCACGCCATAGCGCTGGCATAGCTCCAGCAGGCGGTGGACCTGTGCTGCCGAAAAGGAATGCCCCGTTGGATTGTGCAAGGCACTGTTGGTCAGGTAGACCCGCGGGCGATGGGCAATCAGCAGTTGCTCGAAGGCCACGAAATCGATGCCCTCCACCGATCGCGCCACGCAAACTGGGTGGGCATCGTGGTAAGGCAGGTTGGCGCGGAAGTTGAAATAGCACGGGTCGTCGACCAAAACGCTGTCCCCGCTGCGCAGGATCAGGCGCAACAGCATGTCAACGCCTTGCATGGTGTTGGCAGTGGTGACGATCTGCTCGACCGGGACATCGATGCCCATGGTACCGAGCTTGAGGCGCAACCATTGACGCAGTGGCAGGTAGCCTGCCACCGAGCCGTACTCTCCCATGCGCAACTCGCTGGCCCGCAGGCACCCGCGCATGGCCTTGAGCAGGGTATCCACGGGCATCCATGAGGGCGGCAGGAAGCCGCAGCCGGGACGCAGCATGCCGTTGTCCGTCAGCAGTGCGTGACGGAGCACGCTCACCGGGTCCTGGGGCAGCAGATTCCGCACAGCCTCCGTGCCCATGGCCTGGGCATCGCGTGCCACATAGTGACCAGCGCCCTGGCGCGATACCACCAGCCCGCTGGCGCGCAGTCGGTCCAGGGCCTCGACCACCGTGGACTTGCTCACGCCCAACAGCTCGGTCAACTCACGAATGGGCGGCAACCGCCCCCCTGGAGCCAAAGCCCCATTGCCGATGGCTTCGGTAAAACCCTCGGCAATCTGCTGCACCAGCGGTTGCCCCGACTGGAGTTTGATCGCGGCGATCACGGCGCGCTGTTGCTGCATTGTACTGGTCGTCCCGGCAGTAAAGTTCAGAGGTTTCCATCCGAAGTTGCCCTGCCCCTGCGGCCAGCGCCCATCTACTATGCATCGGCATCCGGCTTGCGCCTAGCGCATACCGCCCCGAGGCCATGAAGAGACCGAGAAGCGCCCTATGTCCCGTGAAGCACAGTTTGCCGCGATACTTGATCAGCTGGGTTACACCTTCGAAGCAGGGTTGAAACTCGGTGGCGACTACGCCGCCACCGTGCGCCATGAAGGCGTTGTGTACGTCAGCGGGCAGATCCCGCGCATTGACGAAGAGGTGATCCACCCCGGCCGGGTGGGGAGCGAAGTCAGCCTGAAGGATGCACGCACCGCGGCCATGGTCAGCGCCCTGCGCTGCCTGGCATTGGTGCGTGAACGGGTTGGCTCACTGGATAACATCCGCGCCATCCTGCGCATGACCGTGTTCGTGCAGTCGGCCGAAGCGTTCACCCGGCAGAGCGAGGTGGCCAACGGTGCTTCGCAGGTCTTGTACAGTGTGTTTGGCGAAGCCGGCGCTCATACACGAACTTCGGTCGGCGTGCTCAGGCTGCCGAAGAATGCCCCCGTGGAAATCGACCTGATCGCCGCGGTGACGTAATGATCCAGCCATGGCACGCTACCGTCCGCCTCAGCCGCGCACCACCGATACCCCGCCATCCACCACCATCGCCGACCCGGTCATGAAGCTTGATGCGTCCGAGGCCAGGAACAATGCCGCCTCGGCGATTTCCTCCGGCCTGGCCAGGCGTTTGAGGGCGTGCAAGCCTTCGACATGGGTCTGGGCCTCGGGGCTGCTCATCACACTGCGGCCCATCGGCGTGTCGGTACCGCCCGGCAGCAACGCATTGGCGCGTATACCCCGGGCGCCCTGCTCCGCCGCGATGACCTGGACCAGGCCGACCAGGCCTGCCTTGCTGGCCGCGTAAGCGGCCATGCCCGGCATGCCCACCGTGTGGCCGACGAAGGTCGAGGTGAAGATCAGCGAGCCACCGCCACGGGCCAGCAGCGCCGGGATCTGCGCCTGGGCGCAGAGGAAAGCGCTGGTCAGGTTGGTGTGCAAGGTATGTTGCCAGGCGTCCAGCGTCAGCTCGGGAACAGCAGCCAGCTCACCAAGGGTGCCTGCATTGTTGAAGGCGATGTCCAGGCCACCGAAGCACGACACCGCCGTGTCCACCAGTTCCCTGGCCAGCGCCGCATCGGTGATGTCACCGGCCACCGTAAAGACCCGACCGTGTCCGGCTGCCGTGATCTCCGCCGCCAACTGCTCGAGCTCGACCTGGCGCCGCGCTGTAAGCACCAGGTTGGCGCCGTGCCGGGCGAACAATTTCGCCGCCGCACGGCCGATGCCGGAGCTGGCACCGGTGATGATTGCCACTTTGCCTGCCAGTTGCATGATCTGTACCTCGTCCTGAAGGTGATTTGCAGGGTGCGCGGGTACTATCGGGTGCGGTACGGGGGGATGCTCTCCGTTTCTTGCGGACTGTAGCGCCCTTTCTCATATGGCGTAGAGTGCCTCGAGGGTGGCTGGTTGCAACAACACTCCACCGGGTAATTCTGCTCCTGCCCCGTCGCAGATCTTGAGAAGGAAAGACGTCGCTGCCGGCACCCTCTCAACGCCTCCCTGAACTCTTGCCTGGGTTGCGCTCAGGCCCCAGAGGGGTTTGCGTCTGCCACTGATAGAGCTCTGTGCCCAATGACTGCAACTCCCTCCCCCGCCTGACAAGCTCTGCTTCAACATTTAGACCCGATGCCTGGATTTCCGCTATCCAGGCATCGGCCTGTGCCACTGAGAACGAGGGATATATGGCACGAACCATGGCGACCAACGCTTGCGGCCTTCGTCCACGCGAGCTACCTGCAGCTCCCCGCCCACTTAGCAGATAATCAACACGTCCATCGCTCAACCGACGAGCAGAGTTGAACCAGGCATTGGCATCTTGCTGTACTGCAAACAGGTTCTCGACTTCCTGTCGCCGCAGTTAAATCTGCCTGCCTAATAAAACCCGAAGATGGTGTGCGGAGGGGTCTGCGATACCCAGTTGCTGGCGCTGCTCTACGCTATAAGCAGCGGACAGGGTCTCGAATAATTCTCCGGGAGTGCTTACGACATTACCCACATCATCCAGCAACTGAAACCTAGGCACTGTACGAAAATTAATGTTAGTCCCACCTCAGAGCTTCCCGCGTGGAATCCAAGTCTCCTGTTCAGCACACTGAACACCAATTTGCAGGTTCTCTTCTTGCTCGTATGGCTGGCCCTGACTGTCGACCAGGTAGAAAACTTCATGCAGATACTGCTTGCCATTTGCATCCCTGTAACAACGAAACGCAGTGTTGGCGGGAAAGACCTTACGAACAGCAGAGAAGTCTTTCGCATGACCGACCATCTCATCAAACGCCTTCTGATTCTCTTGATTCTCTTGATAGTCTGGATCGCCCTTACCCCTGATACTCACCACCTTCCGTAGCTCTATGAAATCCTGGAAATAGCTCTGAATCGTCTTGCCAGAGCAAGTGCCATGCTTCTTCCATTCATGTGCAAACATTCCTTCTGGGTCACGGGTCACGTACATTCGTAGGCGTTCATTGGAGAGTACTGATTTCATGTCGCCATCCCCCATCGCACATGCATCCCCCTCCTTGCAGGCGGTCGACGTTGTACAGAACTGCGGATGGCGATTGGTACGGTCACCAATACTCTCGCTGTACGGCCAAATTCCGTGAGTCATAAAGCGCTCAGGGGGTTGATCACAACCTGCGGTGGCGGGTCTCATCTTGCAGAATGTGGGCTGCCAAGTAACGGAGTACACCAGGAAGCGGGTTGGCGGAGCGTCGACGTAAGCTTCCTCATTCGCATCCAATGCCATAACACTGCTTGCCCAAGCGGTCGTCAGTAGAAGCGAGATAGCTGTCAGTAAGCGCATTGATTCAGTCCCTTGATAGAAATGGCACCGCCCCAGCGGCGAGGTGCTCAGTCAAACAGTTGCTCTAGCATTGCGTCTACTGGCAGAAATAGCTGGCAGCAAATCGCCAGCAATGGCGCGGAGGCGGACAAGAAGAATATCCCCAGGGGATATGCCAATAGCGATCTGCTGAAGTCCAGTCGGCCCTGAGCCTGGGCGAAAACCTCAACCTTCAGCCAGTCAACCTGCCGCTGTTCGTCAGCACTCAGTTTGGCTTCATGACCGTGTACCTGCTGGCCGACTATGACGACCTGGCCCGGCGCCTGATCCTGGCGCAGGGACTACCTTTCTGCGCTGGCGCAATATCTCGCGCACGTCGATGGGCGTGGCGTTGTGGGAAGGCTTGATGACTGACCCAGCCACCCCGGCTGTTCTGCTCAACGACTTGCTTGCGCTGGAGCGGCCGAGGACTGCGCCAGGAAATGGGCAAGCCGAGGCCATCCATCAGCAGCACGCCCTTTCCCACACCACCACCGAGGACGACCAACCATGAGCACGCATTTCTACGGCGAGGGCAACATCGGCCCTGCCCGCAGTACCGTGCCTTCAAAAACAGCAACGACGAGCCGTGCCGGCTGCTGCGACTCAACTTTTACCTCGACAATCCGGTGCCGACCAGAGATGGCCACGACGGCCGTGGCGTTTTCTGGGTCCCAGTCGAAGTTTGGCACCGCGCCGAGTGCTGGAGCGAACTGCACCAGCAAGGTATGCGCGCGTTGGTGGAGGGCCGCTGCGTGCGCGATGTGTGGGAGGACGAGGAGGAGAACACGCGCGTGACGTTCAAGGTCGAGGCACGGCGTGTGGGCATTCTCCCGTATCGGCTGGAGTCGGTTTCATTGAGTGCCAAGCCGGCAGCGGGATCTGCATCTACGACTCCCCACATACCTGCGCCAGACGAAGCCGAGGGCTGAACCTGAGCGAGCGGTTGCACCAACCGTTTGCCGCTCACTGTACGCCAGCGTAAGTGAGTCGGCACCACCGCAAATCATCCCCGACGATAAAACTGGCAAGCCTCACACTGCCTGACTGCCAGCGACTGCACCAGCCACCGCAGCTTTTCAGTTCCGAGAACACTGACGCTGCATCAACACCCCTGGCTATCGATTCGGCGGGTCTTCTATGGCAACTGTTGTTTTTAGTACAGCGACCGTTTTCGCACCCAAGGAGGCAACGCATCTCATCCGGCAGGTACGCTTCGTGCGCAACAGCGACTTGACACCCGCGTAGAAGGTGAGCGGTTCGTGGGCACTTACCAGTTGTAGAGCATGGACTTCTGCTTCCAGCGCCTTGAAACGGAAGGGTCGTTTCAGTCGTTTTTCCAACAAAAACGATAGCACTTGAGTCAAACCGTATATCACCACAGCCACAGGCCACATAGGATAGTGGGGGAAGTGACCCGCACAGTGCCCCTCAGCTTCCCCCGCACATTGCGCCTTGACAGCATGACGTTTAATGGAAGACAGCCTGAGGTCAAGCGCGGTGCTATAGGGCGATTCGACTACTTCTTTATGCTCTTCTTGCCAAAACGCACCAAACAATGCACCGAAGAGCTTCTCTGACAAAATCTGGTACTCCACCTGAAGCGCCCCCACAACTTCCCCGTCAAAAAGCAATTCAGTCTTTGCCTTAACTCTCTTCTTCGTACGATCAACTATTTTTGCACGGGCCGTGAGCATTGTCGTCTCAGGCGCGATTATTGGACAGGCGCCCATTGACCAAATTGCGTGTATTGCAAGGTAATAAATACGCTCCCCCGCCGGTTGCGTGAGCGCTGCGGCGCATGAGCCCAAAATAGCCAGGTGCCTACCCGCTTCAGCAATTGCAATGGGCCCAAGCTCTTGCCCCAACGGCTGCTCAGGTATGAAGTCGCCGCAGATATCCCAGTCGTCATAAACTGTGTGGTAAAGCCTTTCAAACGCAAAGTAGGGCCGCTGCACTGCGATCCTCTCCATCATCAGCGTCATGTCGATGAGCGTGTGCTCAGGGTTTTCAAGCGAATGAGCGATCAAGTTCATTTCGCTAGCCTCCGTGCACGCAGAATTCGCTTCTGCTAACGACTACACGGAAACGATACGATGAACAACCCAGTGTTGATACTGGCAGAAATATCAGTAACGGCTTAGAGCTTGAATAGAGCGTGGCTGCCCTCGGCGCTTGCAACCCGAACAACTGGTGCGGAGATATCACGTATGTTTGGGCGCAAGGTCGCTGGCATTATGTGGCGGCCGTGATCGACCTTTTCGCACGCCGAGTAGTAGGCTGGGCGTTTTCATCGAAGCCCGATGCTGACCTGGTGACCAAGGCTTTGGACATGGCCTATGAGAAGCGCGGCCGCCCTCAGAACGTGCTATTTCATTCGGACCGAGGCAGTCGTAGCTTCCGTCAGCGTCTGTGGCGTTATCGCTTCAAGCAGAGCATGAACCGCCGAGGAAACTGTCACGATAATGCGCCAACGGAGCGGTTTTTTCGCAGCCTGAAAACAGAATGGGTACCGACCACGGGCTACATGAGCGCTTCGCTGGCACAGCAGGATATCGGTCGCTTTTTGATGCAACGCTACAACTGGCAGCGACCGCATCAGTTCAACAGCGGGCTGGCGCCCGCTGTTGCTGAGGAAAAACTTAACGCAGTGTCCGGGATTAGTTGACCACTACAAGAGCTAAGGGATTCGGAAAAATAGACAGAAAAATGGACTGAAAATCACTGGATGCTGCCGGAAAGCAGAAGACGTCGGTGGAATACAGCACAAACAAAAAAAGGACCCTAAGGTCCTTTTTTCTTTCTCCATGGAATTCAGTGGAACTCTATGGAGCTAAATATTGGAGCGGGAAACGAGACTCGAACTCGCGACCCCGACCTTGGCAAGGTCGTGCTCTACCAACTGAGCTATTCCCGCGTCGTGATGGGTGCCATTCTAGCGATTTACAGAACGGCGTCAACCCCTTGATTCAAAAAAACTTTTACTTCTGCTCCGAACCTTCGCGCAGGTGCGGCCAGGCGGCCACCAGGTAGTGCACCATCGACAACAGGGTCAGCCCCGCCGCCACCAGCAGCAAGCCGTAGCCCAGCACCACCCAGAAGGTCAGCAACGGCGGGTTGGCCAGCAGGATCACCAGCGCCAGCATCTGCGCGGCGGTCTTCCACTTGCCCAGGTTCGACACCGCCACATGGGCGCGGGCGCCGAGTTCGGCCATCCACTCGCGCAGCGCCGAGACCACGATCTCGCGGCCGATGATCACCGCCGCCGGCAGCGTCAGCCAGAAGTTGGCGTGCACCTGCACCAGCAGCACCAGGGCCACGGCGACCATCAATTTGTCGGCCACCGGGTCGAGGAAGGCGCCGAACGGGGTGCTCTGCTGCAGCCGACGCGCCAGGTAGCCGTCGAGCCAGTCGGTGGCGGCGGCGATGGCGAACACCGTGCTGGCGGCCATGTAGCTCCAGTGATAGGGCACATAGAACAGCAGGATGAAGATCGGGATGAGCAGGACGCGTAGAACGGTGAGCAGGTTTGGAATATTCATCGGTACGACTGGCTGCGAGTTGAACCCGGCATTCTACTCGCTATGCAGGCTGGCATAAATCGACTCGGCAAGCTTTTTACTGATGCCGGGGGCCTTGGCGATCTCGTCGACACTGGCGCGGTTGAGCTCCTGCAGGCCGCCGAAATGTTTCAGCAGGTCGCGGCGGCGCTTGGGCCCTACCCCGGCGACGTCCTCCAGGCTCGAGGTGCGCCGGGCCTTGCCGCGCCGGGCGCGGTGGCCGGTGATGGCGAAGCGGTGGGCTTCGTCGCGGATCTGCTGGATCAGGTGCAGGGCTGGCGAGTCGCCCTTGAGGGTGAACTCGTGGGCCACATCGTTCAGGTAGAGCGTCTCGAAACCGGCCTTGCGGGTCACGCCCTTGGCCACCCCGAGCAGGGTGAGATCGGTAAGGCCGAGCTCCTGCATTACCTCGCGGGCCATGTTCAACTGGCCCTTGCCGCCGTCCACCAGCAGTACGTCGGGCAGCTTGCCCTCGCCGTCCTTGATCCGCCCGTAACGGCGCATCAGCGCCTGGTGCATGGCGGCGTAGTCGTCACCGGCAGTCACGCCTTCGATGTTGAAGCGGCGGTAATCGGATTTGAGCGGGCCTTCCGGGCCGAACACCACGCAGCTGGCCACGGTGGCCTCGCCGCTGGAGTGGCTGATGTCGTAGCACTCCAGGCGCTGCGGCACTTCGTCCAGGCCCAGTACCTGGGCCAGCGCCTCGAAGCGGGCGGCCATGTGCTGGCGATTGGCCAGGCGGGCGTTGAGAGCCTGCTCGGCGTTGGTCACCGCCAGTTGCTGCCAGCGCGCCCGGGTGCCGCGCACCCGGTGGCTGATGCTCAGCTCGCGGCCGCGCAGGGTCTGCACCGCCTCGCTGATGGCGGCGAAGTCGTCATGCACCACGTTGACGATCAGCTCGCCCGGCAGCTCGCGCTCGGCGTTGCCGAGGTAGTACTGGGAAAGGAACGCGGCCATGACCTCGGCCACCTCCTCCTCGATACCCACCTGGGGGAAGAAGTTCTTGCTGCCCAGCACCCGGCCGCCACGCACGCTGATCAGGTGCACGCAGGCACCGCCCGGGTTGACGAAAGCCGCCACCACGTCGACATCACCGGAGCCGCCTTCCATGTACTGCTGGTCCTGGACCCGGCGCAACAGGGCGATCTGGTCGCGCAGCTCGGCGGCCTTCTCGAAATTCAGGGCCATGGCGGCCTTTTCCATCTCGGCGTTGAGCTCGTTGCCCAACTGCTGGCTGCGACCCTCGAGGAACATCACCGAGTGACGCACGTCCTCGGCGTATTCCTCGGGCGTCACCAGGCCCACGCACGGCCCCTTGCAGCGTTTGATCTGGTACTGCAGGCACGGGCGGGTGCGGTTGGCGTAGTAGCTGTCCTCGCACTGGCGAACCGAGAACGCCTTTTGCAGCAGGCTCAGGCTCTCGCGGATGGCGCCGGCGCTGGGGTACGGACCGAAGTAGCGGCCTTTGGCTTTTTTCGCGCCGCGGTGGATACCCAGGCGTGGGAACTCCCCGTCGGACAAGAAAACGTACGGGTAGGACTTATCGTCGCGCAGCAGAATGTTGTAGGGCGGCCGCCACTCCTTGATCAGCGTCTGCTCGAGCAGCAGCGCCTCGGTTTCGTTGGCGGTGATGGTGGTCTCGACCTGGGCGATGCGCCCCACCAGGGCAGCCGTCTTCGGCGCCAGCCCCGTCTTGCGGAAATAGCTGGCCAGGCGCTTCTTGAGGTTCTTGGCCTTGCCCACGTACAGCAGGCGAGCGTCGCCATCGAACATCCGGTACACGCCCGGGCGACCACTGCAGGTCGCCAGGAACGCGCTTGCATCAAAAGGTTGTGACATGAGGTGTGCTTTACAGACTTGCGTCGACCATACCGTGGCGGACAGCCAGCAAGGTCAGTTCGACGTCGCTGGTGACCGAGAGTTTTTCGAAGATTCGATAACGGTAAGTATTGACGGTCTTGGGCGACAGACACAACTTGTCCGAGATGATCTGCACCTTCTGGCAGCCGACGATCATCAGCGCAATCTGGATTTCCCGCTCGGACAGCGCATCGAACGGCGAACCCTGGGGCTGGAACGACTTGAGCGCCAGCTGCTGGGCGATCTGCGGGCTGATGTAGCGCTGGCCGGCGAAGGCCAGGCGGATGGCCTGGACCATCTCGTCGAGGCCGGCGCCCTTGGTCAGGTAGCCCGCGGCACCCGCCTGCAACAGACGGGGGGGGAACGGGTCTTCCTCGCACACGGTCACCGCGACCACCTTGGTGTCGGGGTGGCTGCGCAGCAGTTTGCGCGTGGCCTCCAGGCCACCGATCCCTGGCATCTTCACGTCCATCAGGACCACGTCCGGCTTGAGCTCGCGGGCCAGTTTGAGGGCGGACTCGCCAGAGTCCGCCTCCCCCACCACCTGCAGCCCGTCGATGTCGGCCAGCATGCGTGTGATGCCGGTACGCACCAGATCGTGATCGTCGACCACCAGGACCCTAATCAAGCAGACACCTCGTCAGTGGGGCGATTGGATCCCGCCACCTTAACAAAATTTTTCACAACGAACCTAGCGCAAAGCGTCATGGAAATATGCCTGCCGGTCAGGCCGGCGAATGCGCAGCCCTTCATGGCCACCTTCTTCACCCGCGAGGCGGTTGAGCAGGTGCCACACCGCAGCCTGGTCGGCCGACGGCAGGCGGCGAAAGGCGCCTAGCAGGCGGTTCTCATCCGAGGTGAGGCTGTCCAGGGGCGCAGGGGTGTGCACGCCGCTGAGCACATACAGCGCATCCACGCCGCGGCTGGCCACCGCCGCGAGGTAGTCTATGCGCGGCGTGCGTTCGCCGCTTTCGTACTTGCCCTGGGCGTTGGGCTCGACACCGCCGATATCGCCAAATATGCGCTGGGTCAGCCCCAGGCGTTCGCGCTCTTCTCTGAGTCTCGGACCAAATCCGTTCATCTGCTTGCCTCCTTTGCATGAATGGAAGAAAGGTGCATCCCGCACCCGAGTGAATGTCTGCACAATCGACCGGCACTATGCCAATTGGATCCAATCGTTGCAAGCCATCATTGCGCCATGGGCCGGATTGAGGGGGACAACCCCGGGCTCGCAACGTGACGCGTAAATACGTCGTAGAGCAGGGTTGCCCACGATGGCGCAAAGGAAAACCAAGCCATATTTAACTATCGAGCAGATGAACAAAGAGTCGAACAAGCACCTGCGAGAAAACCCTTCAGATCAGTTCAAGAGGACGAAAATCACCATTTTTGGCGTCATTTTATCGACACAAACAGGGATGTAAATTTTTTGACGCCCAACTTATATCAAACTTTAACTTATTGATTTAAAAGTAATTTTTAACTTTCACGCAAAGAAAAATCACTAAAAACAACACAGGAAGTGATAAAGCTTGCCGAACTTTCAGAAAACTCCTTAGGATGTAAAAAGACCACCACGAAACAGCCTGTATCGCTACCTATCTAGCGCGGCTTGATTCTGCGCGTCTGGCATTTGCGTAACTTCTTGAACTGAGTATCTCGGCCGGCCTTGCGCCGCGCCTGGGGAGAGGGATCTATGAACATCAGTATCTTCGGACTTGGCTATGTGGGGGCGGTTTGCGCCGGTTGCCTGTCGGCACGCGGACACCAGGTGCTGGGGGTGGACGTCGCCCAGGCAAAGATCGACATGATCAACCAGGGTCGCTCGCCCATCGTCGAGCCGGGCCTGGAGCAACTGCTGCTCGACGGTGTGCGCCAGGGGCGCCTGCGCGGCACCACCGATGTGCAAGCGGCGATCCTGGCCACCGAGCTGTCGCTGCTGTGCGTCGGTACCCCGAGCAAGGCCAATGGCGACCTCGACCTGGTGTACATGGAGGCGGTGTGCCGCGAGATCGGCGCGGCCCTGCGCGACAAGGCCAGCCGCCACACCGTGGTGGTGCGCAGCACGGTACTGCCGGGCACGGTGAAGAACGTGGTCATTCCGCTGCTCGAACAGGCCTCGGGCAAGCAGGCCGGGCGCGACTTTGGCGTGGCGGTCAACCCGGAGTTCCTGCGCGAGAGCACGGCGATCCAGGACTACGACTTCCCGGCCATGACCGTGATCGGCGAACTCGACAGCCGTTCCGGCGACCTGCTCGCCTCGCTGTACCAGGGCCTGGACGCCCCGGTGATCCGCAAGCCGATCGAGGTCGCCGAACTGATCAAGTACACCTGCAACGTCTGGCACGCCACCAAGGTCAGCTTCGCCAACGAGATCGGCAACATCGCCAAGGCCTCCGGGGTCGATGGCCGCGAAGTGATGGACGTGGTCTGCCAGGACTACAAGCTCAACCTGTCGCGCTACTACCTGCGCCCGGGCTTCGCCTTTGGCGGTTCGTGCCTGCCCAAGGACGTGCGCGCCCTCACCTACCGCGCCAGCCAGCTTGACGTGGCGCACCCGTTGCTCGCCTCGATCATGGCCAGCAACCGCAATCAGGTGCGACACGCCTTCGACCTGGTGACCCGGGCCGGCAAGCGCCGCATCGCCCTGCTGGGGCTCGCGTTCAAAGCCAACAGCGACGACCTGCGCGAAAGCCCGCTGGTGACATTGGCCGAGCAACTGATCGGAAAGGGCTATGACCTGCGCATCTTCGACGCCAACGTCGACCATGCCCGGCAGTTCGGCGCCAACCGCCAGTACATCGAACAGCAGATCCCCCACGTTAGCGCCCTGCTGCGCAGCGACCTGCAACAGGTGATCGACGAAGCCGAGCTGATCGTGCTGGGCAACAACGACGAGCGCTTCGTGCAGGCGCTCGACGCCGGCAAGCCGGTGATCGACTTGGTCGGCTTCATGGCCGGCGGCAGCGACGCCCGACACCACGGCATCTGCTGGTAAGGCACGCCGACGCCCGCCGTCGCGGCGGGCCCCGACCCCAAGGAGCTACAGCGCCATGGAACGACAGCAACAGCGGCCCTACGCGGCCCCGGGCTACCTGCGCGCGGCCGCCGCCTTCTGCGCCTGGGCGCTGCTCGCCGGACTGATCACACTGGCCGCACAGATGGTCGCGCCGCAGTACCTGGACCCAGGCCATCACCAGTTCATCTTCATCATCGGCACCTTGGGCATGTGGCGCTACGGCAACGCCATCGTCCATTACCTGCGCGGCATGTACTTCCTGCACTGGCGCTTCCCGCGCCTGCGCCGCCGGGTCGAGCGGCTGGGCGACGCGGCATTGCCATCGCACATGTTCATGGTGGTGACCAGCTTTCGCATCCCCACCCACACCACCTTCAAGGTGTACCAGTCGGTGTTCCAGGAGGTGCAACGACTCAAGGTGCCGTGCACGGTGATCGCCTCGATCGTCGAGAAAGGTGACGAGCAGTTCATCAAGGACATCATGCGCGACGAGGTGCAGGGCCGCGACGACATCCGCCTGGTCATCGTCCGCGCCCGCGGCACCGGCAAGCGCGATGGCCTGGCCCACGCCTTCCGTGCCCTGTCGCGGCAGATGCCGCTGGAAGATGCGGTAGTCGGCGTGGTCGACGGCGACACCATGATGCTGCCCGGCTGCGTCGAGCGGGCGGTCAAGCTGTTCGCCGTGCTGCCCGACGTCGGTGGCCTGACCACCAATGAGTTCTGCGAAGTCGAGGGCAGCCGCTGGATGCGCCAATGGCACTCGATGCGTTTCGTGCAGCGGCACATCAACATGTGCTCGATGGCCCTGTCGCACCGGGTGCTGACCCTGACCGGGCGGCTGTCGTTCTTCCGCGCCGGGGTGATGACCGACCCGGCCTTCATCCGCGACGTCGAGGCGGACTTTCTCGAGCACTGGCGCCTGGGACGCTTCCAGTTCCTCACCGGCGACGACAAGTCCAGCTGGCTGAGCCTGATGCGCGCCGGTTGGGACACCTTCTACGTGCCCGACAGCCACACCCTGACCGTCGAGCACCCACCCAGTGACAGCTTCTGGGTCGCCACCCGCCAGTTGATGTTCCGCTGGTACGGCAACTCGCTGCGGCAGAACTTCCGCGCCACTGCCCTGCTCGGCCGCGCGCGCCTGGGGCTGTTCACGCTGTACGTGCTGCTCGACCAGCGGGTGTCGATGTGGACCTGCCTGATGGGCCTGACCGCCTCGGTGGTGGCGGGCCTGGTGTTCGGTATCCAGTACCTGCTGGTGTACCTGTTCTGGGTGCTGCTCTCGCGCAGCCTGGTGACCGTGCTGTTCATCTTCGCCGGGCACCCGGTCAGCCCGATGTACCCCTTCGTTCTCTATTACAACCAGATCGTCGGCTCGCTGATGAAGGTCTACGCGATGTTCCACATGGACCAGCAACGCTGGACGCGGCAGAAGACCACCCTAGCCACCGGCAGCGTCGACTTCGACGCCAGCCTCAACCGCTGGTCCTCGAAGGCGATGCTGTGCTCCTCGATCGCCATCTTCTTCGGGGTCATCACCGTGCTTCTAGAACTCACGCAACGTTAAGGAAAGGCGCCTGCACATGAGTACTTCCAATACCCCCGCGGCCCCGGCCAACATTGTCCACGAAGCCATCGACGAGCGTCAGTACGTGCGCACCCGCATGAACGCCCGTGTACGCCTGCGCGGCGCCGTGGGCGAGCCATTCGAAGCGGACCTTGCCGACATCTCGCTCGGCGGCATCGGCCTGCTGCACGAAGCGCCGTTGACCATCGGCGCGCTGTACGACGCGTCGATCCAGCTGCGTCTGAACCAGGTCGACCTGGCGATCGAAGGCAAGGTGCGCATCGTCTCCCAGCGCGGCAAGGAGGTCGGCGCCCAGTTCGTCGACCTCGACGCACAAAAACGCGACATCCTGCGCTACCTGATCAGCGCCTACCTGTCGGGCGAGGTTGCCGACATCAACGGCCTGTTCAACGTGATGCAGCGGGAAAACTACATCAAGGCGCGCAAGCACCAGCAAGCCCGCGCGCGCACGCCGGGCGAGCGCCTCAAGGCCATCGCCGGCACCGCGCTGTACACCGCCGCCGGCCTGGCCGCGCTGGGCTTCGTCGGCTACAAGGGCTACCTGCTGTTCTTCCGCATCCCGGCACTGCAGGCCACGGTGGCGAGCAACGCCCAGGTCATCAGCATGCCGGACAACGGCTACGTGAAGTACCTGCTGCCCGCCGGTGCGAGCGAAGTGCAGGCCGGCCAGCCACTGGCGAACATCTCCACCCAGCTGGCCACCAGCTTCACCAGCCCGGCGGACATGAAAGCCCTGGCCGACCTCGCCCCGGGCGACCTGCAGGCGTTGTTGGGCCGCGCCAGCGTCGAGACGGTGATCAACAGCCCGTGCGACTGCCAGGTCTGGTACCCATCGCAACCGCTGGATGGTTACGGCTACAAGGCCGCGCCGATGATGCACCTGCTGCCCAAGGGCGAGGCCATGTTCGTGCGCGCCAACGTGCCGTTCGACAAGCTCGCCGATGTCAGCCGCGTGCGCTCGGTGGACATGCAGGTGTTCGGCCTCGACCAGCACTTCAGCGGCAAGGTGGTGGACGCCCGCTCCGACGAGCTGAACCACAACCTGGCGCTGACCATCCAGCCGGACAGCCCGCTGCCGGCGGCGGCCTACCAGAAGGCCGTGGCGGTGGACCTGTACCTGGGCCTGCCGTTCGGCAGCGCCAACTGAGGGCCGGTCATGAACGCCAAGAACGCCCCGCGCCTGCTGCTGGCCGGCCTCGGCCTGGTCTGCGCCGGCAGCGGCTGGGCCGGGCAGAGCCTGGAGCAGATCCGCTACGCGCTGTACAAGGACCCGGGCGCCGACGTCACGAGCGACCTGCGCGCCCTCGCCGAGCGTGGCGACCTGGCCTCCAAGCAGTTGCTCGGCGATGTGCTGGCCAACAGCGACAGTGCCAACCGTCAGGACATCGTGAGCCTGTACCAGGAGGCCTTCGCCGACGGTCACGGCCAGATCCCGGCGCTGGCCTCGCTGGCGCGCCTGCTCGACCGCACGCCGCGCCTGCAACGCAGTCACGAAGGATGGGTACGCCAGGCCCTGGCCCGCTACCCCAATGACCGTGACCCACGCAGCACCAGCACCAGCCTGGAGGTGTTCCTGGTCTATCCGCAGCTGTTCCCCGGCGAGCGCGCCGCCGAACTGCTGGCGCTGTACGAACAGAGCTGTCTGCTCAACTGCCGCCCGGAGCTGTACCACGCCGTGGTCGCCGAGCGCCGGGGCGACCGCGCCGCGGCCGAGCGCTGGTACCAGCAGGCGGCACGCATTGACCCGCGCGGCATCGAGCGCTACTACCGCTTCCTCGGCGAGCGCCAGGACCCGGCCTTCCTCGCCTTCGCCCGCAGCCTGGAGCCGGAGATGGCCAGCCTGCCGGTGGAGGTCGTACAGCGCATCGGCGCGCTGCTGGACAGTATCCATGGCACCACCCGCGCCGAACTGGACGCCGAACGCGAACAGCGCCAGGGCCGCGCCATGGGCGCCAAGGTCGAGCCGACGGCCGAGCAACTGGCCCGCGACAAGACCGACGACCAGCTGCGCGCCGACGGCATCGCCGAGGCCCAGCGCTGGCTGGACAACGCCGTCGCCCGTGGCTACCTGCCGGCGCTGGTGGCCAAGGCCAACTTCATAATCTCCAACCCCACCGAGCACAACGCCGAGCAGGCCCAGGCTCTGATCACCCAGGTAAGGGCCAAGGACCCGACCCGCGCCAAGGCATTGGATGCCCAGTTCTACATGGTCAATAACTGGCTGACCCTGGACCCGTACAAGGCCCATGTACTGATCAACGAGCTGATCGCCGCCCACTACCCGGACGCCCGCCTGCTCCTGGGTGACCTTTACAGCAAGGGCGGCCTCGACCAGCCCGACCAGGAGCGCGCCCTGGCCATCTGGCGGCAACAGGCAGAGCAGGGTTCGACCGCCGCCTGGTACCGCATGGCCACCGTGCACCTGCGCGGCCGTGCGATCTGCCACGACCCGGTCAAGGCCTACACCTACGCCCGCATCGCCCTCGACCTCGGCGAGACCCGCGCCCGTGGCCTGATCAAACGGCTGGACAAGACCTTGCCCAAGGATGACATCGAGCGCGCCCTGGCTGTGCGCAACGAACTGTTGAAGGAGCCCACCCTGTGAAAGCGCACCCACCCCTGCTCGGCGCCCTGCTCGCCCTGGCGCCGCTGACGGTGCTGGCAGCCGAGGAAGTCACCGGCCCCGAGGCCGACAGCAGCGCGCCGATACGCGTCGCGACCGTTGACGGCAGCGAGCCGGTGATCACCTCGGAGTTCTTCAACAAGCTCACCCTGCAGACCGGCTACGGGCCGCAGGACTCCCAGGTCGGCCGCGACCGCGAGAGTTTCTACAGCCTGCGCTACGAGCCGTCGTTCGCCTGGTACTCGCCGGAAAAGCGCTGGTCCAGGTGGATGGTCTATGGCCGCTTGTGGCTGAACTACGACTCCAGCCAGTCGAGCAACCTGGCCAACGAGTCGACTAACAACAATGCCCGCGAACAACCCGAGGGCTGGTACGCCGAACTGCGCGAGCTGTACGTCAAGCGCAACCTGATCGGCGACGACCCGCGCTTCTCGCTGTCGTTCGGCCGCCAACGTTTCGCCGACGACTACGGCATCTGGTGGGACGACAGCCTGGAGTCGGTGCGTTTCGACTATCAGGACACCTTCTCCGACGCATTCGTCGCGCTCGGGCAGAAATTCCACAACTACAACACCGACGTCAATTCGCTGGCCGCGAGCGAAGAACGCACGCTGTACCTGATGGGCCAGTACGCCTATCGCTGGAGTCCGAACAACCAGGTCGGGGTGCGCCTGATGCAGGAGAACGACCGCAGCGACCACGACGTCGACGATCGCTACGACTTCAAGGGCTGGCGCTACGGACTGTTCTTCAAGGGCGACAACCTGCCCCTGGCCACCGACTACCATCTGGAACTGGCGGCCCTGGACGGCAAGATGGACAACACCGACGGCAACGGCATCACCCGCACCGGCCACACCAGCAAAGGCTGGGCGGCGCTGGGCGAGGTCGGCAAGCGCTTCGAGACGCTGCCCTGGACCCCGCGCCTGGCGTTGCGCGGCGGCCTGACCGACAAGCCGGACGACGACAACGACGGCTTCCGCCTCAACCCGATCCAGTCCGACCGCATCACCCGCCAGGGCTCGTACAGCACGCGCCTGACCAGTGCGTTCGTCGTCCTCGACCTGCGCAACCTGAGTTACTACGGCTTCGCCCTGGAGACCCGCCCCACCGCGCGCAGCGCCCTGGACCTGCGGGTGACCCAGCTCAACCTGCGCGACGAGAGCGGCGCGCTGCCGATCCGCATGGCCGCCGATGCCCGCGCCCGACGCCAGAGCGAACTGAACGCCGGGCTGCACGGCAAGGGCGACAACGTCGGCCAGATGATCGACCTCAACTACTACTGGAAGATGTTCCCGGTAGCCCTCGACGGCAAGCACCTGGACGTCAACACCCTGGTCAGCGCCAGCTACCTCAACGCAGGCAGCGCGCTGGACAGCGGTGACGACTACCAGCTGAGTGTCGGCGTGGTGATCAGCTACTAAGGACGAGCCAGCATGATCTTCGCCTCCAACGTATTCCTGTTCCTCTACCTGCCGCTGTTCCTGGCTATCTACTACCTGGCCCGGCCGCGGTGGCGATCGCTGGTGATCGTTGCCGCCAGCTATGTGTTCTACGCCTGGTGGCGCCCGGACTTCCTGCTGCTGTTCGTCGCCATCACCGCCTGGAACTACGCGTTCGGCCTGGGTATCAAGGCACGCCTGGACGCCGCGGACAAGCCTTGGGCCCTGCGCCTGCTGTGGCTGGGCGTGGCCGGCAACCTGGCGACGCTGGGCTACTTCAAGTACGCCAACTTCGGCGCCGAGATGCTGGCCCTGCTGCTCGCGCCGCTGGGCATCGACACCTGGACGTTGGAGAACATTTTCCTGCCGCTGGGCATCTCGTTCTATGTGTTCCATGCGCTGAGCTACATCGTCGACATCTACCGCAAGGACGCCACGCCGACCCGCAGTTTCATCGACTTTGCCGCCTTCGTCGCGCTGTTCCCGCACCTGGTGGCGGGACCGATCCTGCGCTACAGCCAGCTGGCCCCGCAGTTGCGCCAGCGCAGCCACTCGCTGGAGCTGTTCTCGCTGGGCGTGTGCCGGTTCATGCTCGGTTTCATCATGAAGGTGCTGATTGCCGACCGCCTGGCGCCGATCAACGTGCTGTTCATCGGCGAAGGCAGCCTGCAGTTCAGCGATGCCTGGTTCGGCCTGGTGGTGTCGACCCTGCAGCTGTATTTCGACTTCGCCGGCTACAGCCATATGGCCCTGGGCCTCGCGCTGATGATGGGCTTGCGCTTCCCGGAAAACTTCAACCAGCCTTATGTGTCGCAAAGCATCACCGAGTTCTGGTCGCGCTGGCACATGACCCTGGCGCATTTCCTGCGCGACTACGTCTACATGCCCCTGGTGCGCAAGCGCGTGGCCGGCGCCCTGCCGGCGCTGGTGTGGACCATGCTGCTGTCGGGCCTGTGGCACGGGGCGAGCTTCGCCTTCATCTGCTGGGGGCTGTTCTTCGGCATCGGCATGGTGCTGGAGCGCAAGTTCGGCCTGGCCACCAAGGTCAGCACGCCGTACCGCCTGGGCCGCAACCTGCGCACCGCGCTGCTGATCATCCTGAGCATGCCGCTGTTCTTCACCATGGACCTGCGCCACAGCCTCGACATCTACCGGGCGCTGCTGGGCCTGAACGGCTTCGGCTCGCTGGAGCTGTACGTGCTCGGCGCCTCGAAGATGGCCATGGCCTTCGCCCTGGTGGCAGTCGCCTGGCTGATCCTGGCCGGGATCAACAACGTGCGCTTCTACGCCGGCAACCAGGACGGCTACTTCATGCGTCATGTCGGGGTGCTGCACAGCCTGCTGCTGTGGGCGGGCTTTCTGCTGGCGCTGAGCAGCCTGGCGGCCAGTTCGTTTTCGCCGTTTCTGTATTTCCAGTTCTAGGAGAGTGCCGTGTATCCGGTGATGAAGACGGCCAGCAAGGCCAACGGTGTGATCTTCGCCCTGGCGTTGGCGGCGATGTTCGTCTATTCGCTGCCGCCAGTGCTGAGCTTCGCCCGCGCCCAGACCGACAGCTGGAACCTGTTCGTCGACGGCAAGCTGTTGCGCAAGTTCGAGCAGGTCTACGACAAGCGTTTCTTCCTGCGCGAGCCCTCGGTGCAGCTATGGGCCGACGCACGCTTCCAGCTGTTCGGCGAGGGCACCCAAGGCGTGGTGCTGGGCAAGGACGGCTGGCTCTACACCAGCCAGGAGTACCGCGTGCCCAACGACCTGGACGCCAACCTGGCGAGTCAGCTGAAACAGATCGCCCAGGTCGAGCAACAACTGGCCGAGCACGGCAAGCACCTGGTGCTGCTGCCCTTGCCGATGAAGCTGGATATCTATGCCAGCCATGCCGAGCGCGCCTTCGACCCACGGGTGGCCAGCCTCTACGACCGCTTCGTCGCCGACCTGCAACTGCGCCGCCTGGATGTGGTGCCGCTGCGTGACGCCTACCTGCGCAACCTGGCCGGTCCGCGCCTGTTCCTCAAGTCCGACACCCACTGGAGCCCGGACGGCGCGCGGCTGTCGGCCTATGAACTGGCACGCCAGCGCCCGCGCCTGCTCGGTGACCATGTGTATGTCTCGCACAAGGCCGGCGACAAGACGGTCAAGGGCGACCTGATGAACTACCTGCAGTTCGACCATGCCCGCCTGGCGCCACAGTTCGGCGGCAATCCGATCGAACTGTACGAAACCCTCGAGGCCGCACAGGGCAGTGACGAGCTGTTCGCCGAACAGGCGCAGAGCCTGCTGCTGGTGGGCACCAGCTACAGCAAGATCGACGATTGGAACTTCGTCGGCTTCCTCAAGGAAGCGCTCAACCGCGACCTGTTGTCCGTCGCCGTAGAGGCCCGAGGGCCGTTCGAGGCGATGAACCAGTTCCTCGCCAGCGACCAGTTGCACAACCCGCAGATCGACACGGTGATCTGGGAGTTTCCCCTGCGCACCCTGCTTGCCCATCGCCCCGGCGCGCTTGCCCGCGACGCCCAGCCCGCGCATTTCTGACGTCCCAAGGAGAACCTGATGAAGCTTTCGCCCCTGTTCACCGCCCTGGCCCTGAGCGCCGCCAGCCACATCGCCCTGGCCGCCGAAGGCAATGCCGACCTGTACGACGCCGTGGCCCCGGCCGACTCGGCCTTCGTGCGCGTGCTCAATCTGTCCGACAACAGCATCGACGTGGCCCTCAGCGGCAAGCTCAATGCGCAGAAGGTCGCCCCCGGGCAGCTCAGCGGCTACCGCTTCGTGCCAGCCGGGGTACACCGGATCGGTATCGGCGCCACGGCCATCGAGCCGACCCTGGCGGCCAACGCCGCCAGCACCGTGGTGTACGACGGCAAGCAACTGCAGCTCATTGCCGACCAGTATGTGAACGAGCCGAAGAAGGCCCAGGTGGCCTTCTACAACCTGACCCCGGCCCAGGCCACGCTGCGCACCGCCGACGGCAAGCACGAGGTGGTCAAGGCCCTGACCAAGGGCCAGACCGGCACGCGCATGGTCAACGAGATCAAGATCGACTTCGCCGCCTATGTCGGCGGTCAGGAGGTGGCCAGCTTCGACGAGTTGTTTCTCAAGAAAGGCCGCTCCTACAGCTACGTGCTGCTGCCAGGCAATCGCAGCCTGAGCCTGGCCAACAGCATCGACCCGACCGAGTGACACATCGCCGCAAGGATGACTGGCCCATGAACACCTTCCTCCCCCTTGGCCTGGCGGCCACCCTGGCGCTGACGGCCCTGCCCGGCCAGGCCGCCGAGCCCGCCCGGCCCGGCTGCGAGAACCTGCAGTGCATGGTCTGCCCAGCCCTGGCCGAACCGCAGCACTATGCCGAAGGGCGCATGAAGCTGATGCGCCAGATCGTCCCCGGCAAGGAGCGCTGGCTGTTCCGCTCGATGGTCGACCTGACCAACGACTTCGGCATTCCCGCGCCCATGCGCCCGGAGTTCGCCCGGCTGATGGACGCATTCCACCGCCAGGGTATCCAGGTGGCCATGGCGGTCCAGCCGACCCGCGGCCTGATGCACCGCGACAAGCTCTACTCCGACCAGTTGCATGGCTTCGACTTCGAACGCGCCAGCCGCAACCTCGACACCTACCTGGGGCAACTGCGCCAGGGCGGCGCGGTGGTGGCACCGATGATGCAGCTGGTGCGCCAGCCGCCTCAGGGCGAATACTTCTTCCGCCGCGACCACCACTGGACGCCGGCCGGCGCCGAGGCCACGGCCAGGTTGATGGCCGAGGAGATCCGCCGCCAGCCGTTCTACAGTGGCTTGAGCAAGAAACGCTACAGCACCGAGCCCGGCGTGATGGTACCCAAGGACGGCACGCTGAACCTAGCCCTGAGCTACATCTGCGGCAACAACTACGGGTTCCAGTACGTACGCGGCTACCAGACCGTGCCTGTGGCCGATAGCAGCGATGCCCTGTTCGACGA
Source organism: Pseudomonas sp. WC1 (assembly GCF_050586565.1). Taxonomy (NCBI): domain Bacteria; kingdom Pseudomonadati; phylum Pseudomonadota; class Gammaproteobacteria; order Pseudomonadales; family Pseudomonadaceae; genus Pseudomonas; species Pseudomonas sp. WC1. The sequence continues at coordinate 656 of NZ_JBOBDQ010000061.1, read as the reverse complement.
AGCGCCCGACCCCGAGGTGATCCTGGTCGGCGACAGCAATGCCGCGGCCCGCGAGGACGAGAGCAAGCAGTTCAACTTCGACGGCTACCTGAAACAGTACCTGCAGACGGATGTGCTCAACTATGCACTGCCCGGCGTGGGCGAGGACGGCTCGCTCCTGGAATATCTGCTGTCCGCCGACTACAAGCCCGAGGCGCCGCCCAAGTTGATCGTCTGGGAACTGCCGGCCAACTACCGGCTGGACTCGCCCTTGATGTATCGCCAGTTGGTGCCCGCGATACACGGTGGCTGCAAGACGTCCAAAGAGCTACTGGGCACGAAACTGCAGCGTCCGGCACTGCAGGTCGGCGAGCGCATCGAACTGCTGAGCAATGCCGGAAGTGCCCGGCAGGCGGTGTCCAAGGGCTTTCTCGACATCCGCCTGAGCGACAGGAACGTCAAGGACTTCTACATCATCGTCTATTACGACAATGGCGCCCGCGACAAGGTGTGGTTCCGTCGCGAGGCGGCGGTCGGTGGCGGCCAGTACTACCTGGAGCTGAGCCGGGCGCCCGAGTTCGCCGGCGCCAACCTGCTCTCGGTATTCCTCGAGCCGACCAAGGCCGGCACCGCCGCCACCGATGTGGAGACGCGCCTGTGCCTGTGAAATCGATAAT
>NZ_JBOBDQ010000060.1:0-37683 GCF_050586565.1 Pseudomonas sp. WC1 | reverse complement strand
CGACCCTCCCACACCTAAGGCCTACCCCATGCCCACCGTCCTCATCACCGGTTGTTCCAGCGGCATCGGCCGCGCCCTGGCCGACGCCTTTCGCGATGCCGGCCACGAAGTCTGGGCCACCGCCCGCAAGCCCGACGACGTCGACGCCCTGCTCGCCGCCGGCTTTGCCGCACGCCAACTGGATGTAAATGACGGCGAGGCACTGACCCGCCTGGCCGACGAGCTGGAAGACCGCCACGGCGGCCTTGATATCCTCATCAACAACGCCGGCTACGGCGCCATGGGCCCGCTGCTCGACGGCGGTGTCGAGGCCATGCGCCAACAGTTCGAAACCAATGTCTTCGCCCTGGTCGGCGTGACCCGCGCGCTGTTCCCGCTGCTGCGCCGCTCGCGTGGGCTGGTGGTGAACATCGGCAGTGTCTCGGGCGTGCTGGTCACCCCATTCGCCGGTGCGTACTGCGCGTCGAAGGCCGCCGTGCACGGGCTCACCGATGCCTTGCGCCTGGAGCTGGCGCCGTTCGGCATTCGGGTGATGGAAGTGCAGCCGGGGGCGATCGCCTCGCAGTTCGCCAGCAATGCCCAGCAACAGGCCGAGCAGGTACTGGCGAGCGATTCCCCATGGTGGCCGTTGCGCGAACAGGTACAGGCCCGGGCGCGGGCCTCGCAGGACCGACCGACTTCGGCGGCGGTGTTTGCCCAGCGCCTGCTGGCCGCCACGCGCAAGTCGCCAGTGCCGGCGCTGGTGCGTATCGGCAATGGCAGCACAGCGTTGCCGTTGATGGCCCGGGTGCTGCCGCAGAGGCTGTTGGATTGGGTGTTGCGCAAACGCTTCGGGCTGTTGCGACCGCTCTGAGGTCATCGCGGGGCAAGCCCACTCCCACGCTGACGACACAAGGCATCGTGGGAGCGGGCTTGCCCCGCGATGCGTTTCAAACCTGATCGAACGCCTGCCAGCCGCCGCCCAGCGCCTTGTATAGCCCGACCAGCGCCTGCGACACCGCCGCCGAGCTGTCGATCCACTGTTCCTCGCTGGCCAGCAGCGCCGACTGCACCGTCAGCACGTTGAGAAAGTCCACCGCCCCTTCCACGTACTGGCGCTGCGCGGTCTCCAGGGCGATGCGGTTCTGCCGCACCGCCTCGGCCAGGTGATCACGACGTAGCTGGCTGGCGTTGTACAGGCGCAGCACGTCGTCGATCTCGTGCCAGGCACCGAGCACCACCTTGCGGTAGTTCAGCGCCGCCTCCTGCTGCTGGGCCTCGCGCAGCTCCAGGGCGCCCTTGAGCCGCCCGCCCTCGAAGATCGGCAGCGACAGCTGCGGGCCGAAGGCGAACCGGCGCGAATCCCAGCCGCCGAAATCGGACAGTTGCATGGCCTGGAAACCGACACTCCCGGACAAGCGGATGCTCGGGTAGAAGTCCGCCTCGGCCACGCCGATGCTGGCGGTGGCGGCATGCAGGCGGGCCTCGGCCTGGCGAATGTCCGGCCGGCGCTCGGCCAGCTCCGAAGGCACGCCGATGGCGAAGCGCTGCTGCGGCGCGGGCAGCTCGCCACCTTGCAGCAGCTCACGCTGCAGGCTGCGTGGTGGTTCGGCAGCGAGCAAGCCGAGGGCGTTGATCAGGTCGTCGCGACGGGCTTCCAGGGTCGGCAGGCGCGCCTCGATCGAAGCAACCTGGGCGCTGGCCTGGGCTACGTCGAGGCGGGTAGCGACCCCTTCAGCCTGACGACCTTCGGACAACTTCAGGCTGTGGCGGGCAACCTTGAGGTTGTCCTGGGTGATGTCCAGGGTGTGCTGCACGGCACGCAACTGGATGTAGTTGCCGGCGGTTTCCGCAAGCAAGGCCAGCAGCACGCCCCGGCGGTCGTTCTCCGCCACCGCCACGCTCGCGTCGGCGGCCTCGACCTGACGGCGCACACGCCCCCACAGGTCAAGTTCCCAGCCGGCCACCAGGTCGCCTTGCCAGAGGTTGTACGCCGACTTGCCGGACTTGCCGGACGGGTCGTTCAGCCCCTCGGCGCTGTTGCGCGCACGGCTGTACCCGGCGTTCACGTCCACCGCCGGCAGCTCGTCCGCCGCCACGCTGCTGCGCAAGGCGCGGCTTTGCAACAGGCGGGCACTGGCCATGCGCAGATCGAGGTTGCGTTCGGTGACCTTCTGGACCAGCGCGCTCAGGCGCGGGTCATGGAAGCTGTCCCACCAGCGCAGTTCCAGCGGTTCGGCCACCGGCTGGCTGGCCGCGGCAGCGCCTTGCGGCTCGGCCCAGTCCTTGGGCGCCTCGCTGTCCGGGCGCTGGAAGTCCGGGCCGAGGGTGCAGCCGGCCAGCAGCATGGCCAGCAGCAGAGGGCTCAGGCGTCTCATCGCGCAGTCACCTCTTTGCCAGCCAGCGTGTCGCCGTGGGTATCGATGGTCGCTTCCACCGACATGCCCACGCGCAGGCGCGCCAACAGCGGCTGGCCGTCATCGAAGACGATCTTCACCGGAATGCGCTGCACCACCTTGGTGAAGTTGCCGGTGGCGTTGTCCGGCTTCACGGCAGCGAAGGTCACCCCGGTGGCCGGGGCGATGCTCTCGACACGGCCGTGGAGTTGTTCACCGGAGAAGGTATCGACGCTGATACTCACCGGTTGCCCCGGTTGCACATGGGTCAGTTGGGTCTCCTGGAAGTTGCCGACAATATAGGCGCGCTCCAGCGGCACCACCGACAGCAGCCGCGCCCCCGGATTGACGTAGGCCCCGATGCGCAGGGCGCGCTCGCCGACCATGCCGTCGACCGGCGCGGTGATGCGGGTGTAGGACAGGTCCAGCCGGGCTTTTTCCAGCCCGGCTTCGGCACGCTTGAGCTGGCCATCGGCGCTGGCCACCTGGGCGCTGAGGATGTCCACCTGCTTGCGCGTGGCCAGCAGCGCCGCCTGGCTGTTGGCCAACCGCGCACGGGCCTGGTCGACGCCGCTGCGCGCCTGCTGGGCATTCTGCACGGTGCCGGCGCCCTGCTCGGCCAGGCGGCTGTAGCGGGTCACCTCGTGGTCGGCGAAAGCCGCCTCGGCCTGGGCCGCCTTCACCGCCGCCTCGGCCTGGGCGATCAACGAGGCCTGGCGTTCGAGGGTGGCGCGGGCATCCAGGCTCTGCGCCCTGGCCACCAACAGCTGGGCCTGCGCGGCGTCGAGCGCGGCCTGGTAGTCGCGCGGGTCGATGGTCGCCAGCAACTGGCCGGCACTCACCTGCTGGTTGTCCTCCACCAGCACCTCCTTGATGAAGCCCGCCACCTTCGGCGCCACTACCGTGTAGTCGGCGGTCACGTAGGCGTCATTGGTGCGCTGGCGATGATCGCTGCCGAACATCCAGGGGCCGACCAGGGCGGCGAGCACGGCCACGGCGAGTGCCGAGCCGATGAAGAGCGTCTTGCGGTTGTTGGTCATCTTTCTATCTCGAATTCAGCCCCGGCTTCAGGCCACCGCACGCGGCGGGAAGATCCGGGTAGGCACGAAGGGGATCAGGCAGATCATGGCGACGGCGATACCCGCCATCACCAGGTAGAGGTCGGCCGAGGTCAGCACCAGGGCCTGTTCATGGATGCGCTTGGCCAGGCCAGCGGCGTTGTCGTCGATCAGCGGCGCGTTGCCCAGGCTGTCGACCAGGTGGTTGGAATGAAAATGCCGGCGCAGGGTGCCAAGGGCGTCGAGCAGGCCGCCGGCGATCACCGCGGACAATCCTTTGACCGTGTTGAACCAGGCGGAAGCGAACGGCCCTTCCTGCGGGGTCATGCCATTGGTGGAGAGCATCAGCAAGGGCAGCACCGCCATCGGCTGGCCGAACACCTGCAGCAGGTAGAAGGGGTAGAAGTCGCCGCGAATCCACTGCGAGGTCAGCAGGCTGCTACCCACACACGACGCCGCCAGCATCGCCAGGCCCACGGCCAGCACCCAACGGCAGTCCACCGCGCGGATGTTGCACAGCGCTGCGGTGAGCGGCAGGGCGAGCAACTGCGGCATGGCCACCAGCAGCATCAGCGGGCTGGTTTGCGCCGGGCGGTAGCCCTGGATCTGCGCCAGGTACGCCGAAGGAATGCTGCCCACCCCGGACAACACCACCAGCACACCGGCCAGGGTCACCAGGGCGAAGCTCAGGTTGCGCCGCGAGAGCATGCGCAACTGGAAGAACGGCAATGGCTCGGACCACTCGTTGTACATGAACAGCACCAGCAACAGCAGGCCGCCACCGAGCAGCCAGCAGATCAGCGGCGAGTCGAACCAGCCCCAGCGGTCGCCCAGCGACAGGCCAAGGACGATGCAACTGATCGCCGGCAGGCCAAGCAGCACCCCGCGCCAGTCCAATTGCCTGAAGCGCTCCAGGCGCAGCGGATCCTGGGGCAGCCCCCAGCCGACACAGGCGATTGCCAGCAGCGACGGCAGGATGATCTGCCAGAACGCCCACTGCCAACCGACGTACTCGGTCCACAGCCCGGCCAGCGGCGTGCCGAGGTTGGGCCCGAAGGTGGCGGTCAGGGCATAGCAGGCCAGGCCATATATCTTGATGCCCGGTGGCAAGAAGCGCAGCGCCACGCTCATCAGCATCGGCGGCAAGGCGCCCGACGCGAAGCCCTGCAACACACGCAGCAACATCAGGCTGTGCAGGTTGGGAGCGAAGGGTTGGATCAGGCCGAGCACGGCAAACAGGCCGACGGCGGTCATGGTGAAGCGGCGCAGCGAGAAGGTGGTCGCCAGCCACGGCGCGAAGGCCATGGCCGAGACCGAGGCGGCGCTGTACACCGCCAGCAACCAGGCGCCTTCGTCGGCACCGATGCCCATGGCGCCACGGATGTCGCTCAGGGAAATCTTGGTCACCGCCTCGTTGAGCCCGGCGCACAGCACCGCCAGCAACACGCCGAACAGCCCGACCACCACCCGCAGGCCGAACGCCGTCTGCGCAGGGGCGGCCGGCGCAGGGGCGGCGGCCAGCGCGGCGGAAGGCGCGGTCAGGGAACTCATGGATAGACATCTCCAGCAACATTTTAAGGGCTGGAGGAAGTCTAAGAAGGTCGAATGCTGACGAAAACTGACTTGTCGGCAGCTTTATGTTGCGCCAGACGCAATCCAGGCTAAATGCTGCAAGCTAGCATCTCCTCCTTTGGGAGCAACTGTCTTGTGTTGCTTGTAATGGCCTCATCGCTGGCAAGCCAGCTCCCACAAGGATCGCGCTTGGCATGAGGGCGGCGCGGTCGGGGTGGGAGCCGGCTTGCCGGCGATGGACCGCGCAGCGGTCCTCATCAAGGATCGATGCTGCCGCAGGCCTTCAACGTCTGCCGCAACCAGCGGTGCGCCGGGTCATTGTCGAAGCGCGGATGCCAGGCCTGCATCACGTTGACCTTCTCCAGCGGCACCGGGATCTCGAACGAACGCAAGGGCAGCTTCAAGCGCTGCACGCTGTTGAGGATATTGGCCGGTATCGGCAGGATCAGGTCCGAATCCGGCAGCGAGAACATCGCCGAATGGAAGCTGGTGGTGATCAGCGCCACTCGCCGCTCCACCTTGCAGTTGGCCAGCGACACGTCGATCGGCCCGTTGGCCCGGCCACGCCGGGACACGCTGATCTGCGGGTAGGCGGCAAAACGCTCGGGAGTGATCACGGCATCGAAGATCGGGTGATCCTCACGGGCCAGGCCGACAAAGTAGGTGTTGAACAGGCTCTGCACCTTGATCTCCGGCCCCAGCTCGATGGCCGAGCTGATGATCAGGTCGATCTGCCCGTTGCGCAGCACCGCATCGTCATCGCCACTGCCCTCGGGCACGAAACGCAGCACCGTGCGCGGCGCCTGGGCCAGCATCATGCGCAGCAACTGTGCGCCATACAGGGCAATGAACAGGTCGTTGGTGCGGATGTTGAAGGCGCGGTCGAGGTTGACCAGGTCGACGGCATCGCGGCTGCGAAACACCAGGCCAGCCTGCTCCACCAAGCCATGCACCTGTTCGCGCAGGGCCAACGCTCGCGGGGTCGGCACCAGGCCACGGCCGGCACGCACCAGGATCGGGTCGCCCATGGCCTCGCGGATTCGCCCGAGGGTCCGGCTCATCGCCGCCGGGCTCAGGTTCATGCGCTGGGCGGCGCCCACCACACTGCCTTCGTCGAGCAGCACATCGAGGGCGACGAGCAGGTTCATGTCCGGGAGTTGCATGGCCGTTTTCCGTGACAGCTGTGGGAAACGCGATGGTAACAGGTTGGCCGATTGCGTCTGACGCAATGGCGCCGTGCGTGGGGGACCATTTATCCGTAGAGGTTATTGAATCGACAATGGTGTGGCCTCACCGCCGGTAAGCCGCGGCGGCGAACCGCAGCGCCTACAGGCAGCGCATCTCCCTGTGGGCGCCGCGGTTCGCCGTTGCCACTTGCCGGCGATGAGCGCAGCACTGCCATCCATTCTCCAAAGGATTGCCCATGCCCCACCCGGTTCTGATCGCCATCGACGCCTCCCCGGCAGCCACCAGCCTGCTCACCCTCGCCCAGCGCTACTGCCGCCCCGGCGAGCACACCCTGCATGTGCTGCTGGCCATCGACTCGACCTTCGCCGTGCACGACAACCGCACGGCCTACACCGAGCAGGAGCTGGAGGAATACCCCGCCGCCTGCGACGAACAGCAACTGGCCGAGCACGCCGTGAACAGCGCCGTAAGCATGCTGCGCGAAGCCGGCTTCGACAGCCTGGGCTGCATGGTCGCCGGCCAGCCGGTGGAGGCGATCGTCGCCAAAGCCCGGGAGCTGGAGTGCGAACTGGTCATCATCGGCCACCGCCACCTGACACGGCTAGGCAGGCTGCTGGATCCGTCGATCAGCGCCAAGGTGATCGACCGGGTGAAGGTGCCCGTGCTGGTCGGGGCAGCTTGAGCCAGGAAAACCGTTGATCAGCCAGTACACACGAGGTAATGCAACTGCATTGGCCAGGTAATGCATCGTGCTGGCGTGGGTGAACGATGACGACAGCAAACGCGCTTACGAGAGCAGCGACGACGCCTATCGGGTGTTCCTCCGAATGCTGGGTAACGGACACCCGCCTGACGACTGGGATCAGCTGTTGCAGGAAGCTGCTGCGGCAACAGCCCGATTCAACGCCACCCTCAAGCGCTGACACCTGCCTGCCAATGCATCGATGGCGTCAATGCGAGAACGGGATCAGCCCTCGTTCGGCTTGACCACCACGGTACACGTGGTCCCCGCCGCCAGCAGGAACCCTTCCGGCACTTCATCGATATGGATCCGCACCGGCACCCGCTGCGCCAGGCGCACCCAGTTGAAGGTCGGGTTCACATCGGCGATCAGCTCGCGGCTTTGTGGGTTGTCACGGTCGTAGATCCCCCGGGCGATGCTCTCCACATGCCCTTTGATGCGCTCGCCGCTCATCATCTGCAGTTCGGCCACATCCCCTACCTTGACGTGGGGCAGCTTGGTTTCCTCGAAGAAGCCGTATACCCAGAACGACTGCTCATCCACCACCGCCATCACTGCCTCGCCGGTGCGGGCGTAATCGCCCTTGTGGATGTTCAGGTTGGTCACATAGCCATCGACGGTGGCAACGATCTGCGTGCGCTTGAGGTTCAGTTCGGCGGCGGCCAACTGAGCCTGGGCGTGCTGGTAGTCGGCCAGGGCGGAGCTGGCGATGTTGCTGGCGTCGTCGCGGTTCTCTTTCGAGATGACCAGGTTGTCCATGTCGGCGCGGCGCCTGGCGTTGACCTTGCGCATTTCCCAGGTGGCCTTGCGCGAGGCCACCAGCGCCTTGGCCTGGTCCAGCGCCAACTGATAGTGCTCGGGATCGATGCGGATCAGCACGTCGCCCTTCTTCACCCGCTGGTTATCCTTGACCGGCACATCCACCACATAGCCCGGCACGTCGGCGGCAACGTTGATGATATCGGCGCGCACCCGGCCGTCGCGGGTCCACGGCGTGGTCATGTAGTGCAGCCACAACTGGCGGCCGATCACCACGGCAGCGGTCAGCACCAGCAGGGTGGCGATCAGGCTGAAGAACTTTTTCATTGCAGGATTCTCACCAGTAGAGCGACAGCGCCAGGGCGCCGAACAGGCAGACGAACAGGCTCAGGCGCAGCAGCGCCGGGTGCCAGAAGAAGCGGTAGCCATCATGGCTGGCGATGAACCGGTCCAGGCCCCAGGCCAGGCCCAGGGCGAACAGGAACATCAAGGTCATGGTGGGCATGTACACGCCATGGAAGGCGATCTCGCGGGGCATGGTTTCACGGAGCATCGTGCAGTCCTTTCGCCGGTGCCAGCGGCGACTGTGGGTCGAGCAGGGAAGAACGGATGAAATGCAGGTAGCTCTGCGCCCGGCGCAGCACCGAGGTGTCGAAGTGCCGGGCGAAAGGTTCATCGGTGGCCTGCACGCGGCTGATGGCATGGTCCACCGCCACCAGGGCGCGTTCGTGGTTGCTGGCGCTGGGTTGCAGGAACAACCGCGCCAGGGCCCGGCCCATGACGCGGATGGCCTGGCGCCACGGCTGCGACTCGGCGTAGGCCGGGTGCACCGGGGCGCGAGCCTGCTCCTTGCGCAGCTCGATAATGGCGTGGCCGATCTCCAGCACCGTGAACATCCAGCCCATCAGCTGGCTCTGCACCTGCGGCTTGCCGGCGGCCAGGCCATAGGCCTGGTGCAGCAGGTCGCGGGTACGGCTCTCGAAAGCCGAGCCCAGCCCGCGCAGGCGCCCGCTGATGGCGAACAGCACCTGCTCGCGCAGCTCCTGCTCCAGGCGGCTCCACAACCAGCGGCTGTTGGGCGGCAGGATGATCGCCCCGGCCGCGGCGCAGACGAACATGCCGATGACCATGCCGATGTAGTCGTTGATGAAGGTGTAGGGGTTGTAGATCGTCAGGTTGTTGGGCACCGAACCGATGGCAAAGAACACCAGCAGGCCCAGGCCGTAACCGGCATAGGCCGGGCGCGAGGCAAGGAACGCGCCGAACACGAACACCGGCGCCAGGACCATGCACAGCAGCGCGAAGCCGTCGATCCAGGGAAACACGAAGAAGGTTTCGAAGAAGCCGACGAAGGCGCCGATCGCCGTGCCGCAGGCCATCTGGAACGCCATGCGCTTGGGATTCGGCGAAGCCGCCGACAGGCCCACCGTGACCGTGGCGATCAGCGTCATCATGCCGCCACTGGGCCAGTCGCTGAGCAGCCAGTAGCTGCCCAGCAGCAACAGCACCGCCGAAGCGCGCACCCCAGCGGCGAGCGATACCAGCCAGCTGGTCTGGGCCACATAGGGTTCGTCCCACTGTTCGCGTTCGTGCTTGTGCACGGCCAGCGAGGCGTGGGTCTCGGCGTAGCTGTACATCTCGTCGACGAAGCGGTACAGCAGCTCGAAGGCGGTATGGAAGTCGAGCAGGTCGGCCTCGCTGGGGCGGGTCTGCAGATACTCGGCGCGCAGACCACGCACCTGTGCCTGCAGGCCTTCCTTGTAGGTGCCCAGCTCCAGGGCCAGGCGCAAGGCGTCGGCGTCGGTCAGTGCCCGGCCGACGTAGGGCTGCAGCAGCTCGGCCAGGGTGGCCAGCCCGGGTTCGATGGCGCCGACGATCTGCAACGGGCCACGGGCGCGCAGGCGCTCGAGCAACCGGTGCAGGGCGTTGAAACGCGTGGTGATGGCCATGAACTCGCTGTTCATGCGTACCAGCCGACCTGAGCGCCGGCGCATGTGCGGGTCTTCGAAGGCGGTGACGTTGCGCAGGCTCTCCAGGCCCACCGCCTCGGCGACAAAGCGAACGTTGCTGGTCTCGAAGCGGTCGCGCTGGCTGTCGCCGCGCAGGGCCTCGACCACCACCCCGGCGAATACACCGAAGCGCTGGTAGAGGGCGTTGCGCATGGCGGCACTGGCCGATTGCGGCAGGATCGCAGCGCTGACGAAAGTCGAAACCAGAATCCCCAGGGCAATCTCCAGCACCCGCCACACCGCCGCCATGAACGCCTGGTCGGGGTGCTGCAGCACCGGCAGGCCGATCATCGCCGCGGTGTAGCCGGCCAGCACGAAACCATAGGCGCGGAAGGTGCGATAGCGCATGGCGCCCGCCGAGCACAGGCCGACCCACAGGGCCAGGCTGGGCAGGAACAGCTCGGTGTTCTGCGGGAAGATCGCGATCAGCGCGACCATCATCGCCGAGCCGGCCAGGGTGCCGAGCACCCGGTAGAAACTCTTGGCGAACACATGGCCGCTCTGCGGCTGCATGACGATGAACACAGTGATCATCGCCGTGCGCGGCTGCGGCAGCTCCAGGCGCATGGCCAGCCACAAGGTGATGAAGGCGGCGGCCAGGACTTTGAAGATGTAGACCCAGGTGACGCCGTCGGTCCGCGCCCAGGCAAAGAAACCCCGGCGCCATTCCAGGCTCCGCAGCCAGCGCAAGGGCAAGCTCGATGTGCTCATTCGGCGTAATCCGGCGTGTCGAAGATGGCCAGGGTGGCCGGCGTTTTCGGTGCGGTCTGGCGCTCTTCGTCCGGCACGTCCTTGCCCGCCTCCAGCCCGCCGCCCAGGGCCGTGACCAGTTCGGCATGGGCCACCAAACGCGCGGCCTGTACCTGCTGCTGCACCTGCTGCTGGCGGAACAGCAAGGTCTGGGCGTTGAGCACGTTGAGGTAGTCGGTGAGCCCGCGCTGGAAGGCGACGGTGGCGATGTCGTAGGTCTTCTGCGCGGCGGCCACGGATTCGGCGGCGAAATGCGCCTGCTCCTTCATCGACTCACGTCGGATCAGTTGGTCGGAGATGTTCTTCAACGCGCCGATCACCGTCTGGTTGTAGTGCGCCACGGCCACGTCATAGCCCGCCGAGGCCACGCCCAGCTGCGAGCGCAGGCGCCCACCATCGAAGATCGGCAGGCTGATGGCCGGCCCGACGTTGTAGTTGAATTTACGCCCGGTGATAAATTCCAGCGGGCCGCCCCCGGTGGCCATGAAGCCCAGGCCGCCGACCAGGTCGACATTGGGGAAGAACCCGGCGTGGGCCACGTCGATGCCACGGGCCTGGGCCGCCACCTGCCAGCGGCTGGCGACCACGTCGGGGCGCTGGCCGACCAGCTCGGCGGGCAGGTTCGAGGGCAGTTTCAGCGGCGCGCCGAGGGTCAGGGTCGGGCGTTGCAGTGCCGCGCCCTCCCCCGGCCCCTTGCCGGCCAGGGCTGCCAGCTGGTTGCGGGTCAGGGCGATCTCTTCGTTGAGGCTGTCGATCTGGCGGTGGGTTTCCGGCAGCGGCGCCTCGGCCTGGCTGACTTCGAAATGGGTACCGATGCCACCGTCCAGGCGGCGCTTGGCCAGGGCGACGATCTGCTCCTGCTGCGCAAGCTCGGCCAGCACGATATCGCGCCGGGCGTAATGCAGGCTGAGCTGGATGTAGGCGCGCACCACGTTGTTCTCCAGCTCCAGCTGGGCCTGGCGCGCCTCGGCGACGCTCATGTGCGCCTGGTCCACGGCCTGCTCGCTGGCATTGCGTTCACGGCCCCACAGGTCCAGCGCGTAGCTCAAGCCGATGCCGGCGTTGTTGTCCCAGGTGTTGGCGCCGGACAACGCGCCAGGGCCGTAGAACTGATCCTCCGGCCAGTTATGGCGCTTGAGCGTGGCAGTGCCGTTGACCTGCAGCTTTTCCGCCGACTCGACCACGCCCGCCATGGCCTTGGCTTGGCGCACGCGTGCAGCGGCCATCGCCAGGCTCGGGCTGCCGGCCACGGCCTGGATGATCCAGGCGTCGAGTTGCGGGTCGCCATAGGCGCGCCACCATTGCTGGGCCGGCCAGTGGGCGTCACACGCAGCCTCACGGATGGCGTCGTCAGTGGTCAGTTGGTTGGCTTGGAGTGTCTTGCTTTGCGGGGCGATGCCCCAGGTTCCGATACAGCCGCTCAAGGTGAGACAAAGGGCACAGGCACTGAGCGCGCTAAGCGCTCTGATGTTGCGACGCGGCACAGCTGCGATTTCCCGAGGAAGAGGTGGAGGGGCCGGGCAATTCTAGGGGCGGGTTTCATTGGCGATAAGCGTATATTCCTGCGAATCTTTGTTACCAAAACAGCGATAATCCGGCTTTAGTCGGAAGCGAAATAGCGTTACTTCATGTCACAATTTTGTCCTCTAAACCGAGAGTGACCCATGGACACCCTGCAAAACATGCGTGCTTTCAGTTGCGTGGCCCAGCTCGGCAGCTTCACCGCTGCCGCGGCGCAACTGGACACGACCACCGCGAACGTGTCGCGGGCGGTCTCCAACCTGGAAGCCCATCTGCAAACCCGCCTGCTCAACCGCACCACCCGGCGCATCGCGCTGACCGAGGCCGGCAAGCGCTACCTGATGCGCTGTGAACAGATTCTTACCTACGTGGAAGAAGCCGAGGCCGAGGCCAGCGATGCCCATGCCCGTCCCGCCGGGCAGCTGAAGGTGCATTCGATGACCGGTGTCGGCCAGCATTTCGTGGTCGACGCCATCGCCCGCTACCGCGAGTCGCACCCGGACGTGACCTTCGACCTGACCATGGCCAACCGCGTGCCCGACCTGCTTGATGAGGGCTACGACGTGTCGATCGTGCTGGCCAGCGAGCTGCCCGACTCGGGGTTCGTCTCCCAGCGCCTGGGCATCACCTACAGCATCGTCTGCGCATCGCCCGACTACGTGGCGCGCCACGGGTTCGCGCACAAGCCCGCCGACCTGCTCAAGCATGCCTGCCTGCGCATGGTCAGCCCGGTGATCCCGCTGGAGAAATGGCTGTTCGACGGCCCCGAGGGACAGGAGGTGGTCAATATCACCACCTCACCGTTCCAGGTGAACTCCGCCGATGCGATGAAGACCGCGATCCGCAGCGGCATGGGCGTGGGCGTGCTGCCGATCTACACCGCCATCGATGGCCTGCGTGACGGCAGCCTGGTGCGGATCCTGCCGCAGTACCGCCTGCAGGAGCTGAACCTGTATGCGATCTACCCGTCGCGCCAGTACCTCGATGCGAAGATCAAGACCTGGGTCGAGTACCTGCGCAACTCGCTGCCGGAAATCCTCGCCGCCCACGAGGCCGACCTGAAAACCCACGAGCTGCTGATCGCCAACTGAAAAAGCCGGTGCATTCGGGCGGGGGACAATGGTAGGTTGCTAAGCAACGACACCGCCCCTACCCGCCTTGCAGAGAAGCAGCCCGATGAAAAAGACCGTCCTGGCCTTCAGCCGCATCACCCCGGCCATGGCCGAGCGCCTGCAACACGACTTCAACGTGATCGTGCCCAACCCCAAGCTGGGCGACATCGCCGCCCAGTTCAACGAAGCGCTGCCCGAGGCCCACGGCCTGATCGGCGTTGGCCGCAAGCTGGGCCGGGCGCAGCTCGAAGGCGCGGGCAAGCTGGAGGTGGTGTCCAGCGTCTCGGTCGGCTACGACAACTACGACCTGGACTACTTCAACGAGCGCGGCATCGCCCTGACCAACACCCCCGACGTGCTCACCGAAAGCACCGCCGACCTGGGCTTCGCCCTGATCATGGGTTGTGCCCGGCGCACCGCCGAGCTGGACGCCTGGACCAAGGCCGGCCACTGGCAGGCCACCGTCGGCCCGGCGCAGTTCGGCAGCGATGTGCACGGCAAGAAACTGGGCATCGTCGGCCTGGGCAACATCGGCGCGGCCATCGCCCGGCGTGGCCGTTTCGGTTTCAACATGCAGGTGCTGTACACCGGCAACAGCCGCAAGGCCGCGCTGGAACAGGAGTTGGGCGCGCAGTTCCGCAGCCTGGATGAGCTGTTGGTAGAAGCCGATTTCGTCTGCCTGGTGGTGCCGCTGTCCGACGCCACCCGCAAGCTGATCGGCGCCCGCGAGCTGAAGCTGATGAAACCCAGCGCGTTCCTGGTCAACATCGCCCGTGGCCCGGTGGTGGACGAAGCGGCACTGGTCGAGGCACTGCAGGAAGGGACCATTCGCGGCGCCGGCCTGGACGTGTACGAGAAAGAACCGCTCGGCGATTCGCCGCTGTTCAAGCTGCCCAACGCCCTGACCCTGCCGCACATCGGCTCGGCCACTGCCGAGACTCGCGAAGCCATGGCCAACCGGGCCATCGACAACCTGCGCTCGGCCTTGCTGGGCGAGCGACCGCAGGACTTGGTGAATCCGCAGGTGTGGCAAAGCTGAAAGCCCAATCACGGGGTTTGTGCAAGCGGGTTTGCCCCGCGATAGAGCCTACTGGGGTTGGCTACGCCGCCCCAGTACCTTGCGTACAACATAGCGGGGCCGGTGCTTGGTTTCCTGGTAGATCCGCCCGATGTACTCGCCCAGGATGCCAATCCCGATCAACTGCACCCCGCCAAGGAACAGAATCGCTGTCATCAGTGACGGGTACCCCGGCAAGTCGTTACCGAACAGCAACTTGTCCAGCACCAGAAATGCCGCGTACAGCAGGGCGAACAACGACACACCGCCACCGATGTAGGTCCATAGCCGCAGCGGCACCGTGCTGAACGAGGTAATACCGTCCAGTGCCAGGTTCCACAGGCGCCAGAAGCCAAACTTGCTATTGCCCGCCGCCCGCTCCTGGCGGTCGTACTCGATGATCTCGGTACGGAACCCCACCCACGACAGCACGCCCTTCATGAACAACTGCTGCTCCGGCATCTGCCGGATGGCAGCGACCACCTTGCGGTCGAGCAGGCGGAAATCGCCGACGTTCTCTTCGATCGGCAACGCAGCGATGGCGTTGTGCAGACGATAGTAGAGCCCCGCCGTCCACCGTTTGAACCGCGTATCGGCCAGCCGGCTGCGGCGCTTGGCCAGCACCACGTCGGCGCCGTCCTGCCAGCGCTCGATCATCTGTGCGACAACCTCAATGGGGTCTTGCAGGTCGACATCGATTGGCACCACCGCGTCGCCTTCGGCGTGCTCCAGCCCCGCGAACAACGCCGACTCCTTGCCGAAGTTGCGCGAGAAGGTGATCGACGTGACCCACTCGTCCCTAGCCGCCAGCTCGGCGCAGATGGCTTCGGTGTCGTCGGTGCTGCCGTCGTTGACGAAGACGATCTCCACGGTCTTACCCTGCAACGAAGGTTCGCTCCGCACCGTCTGGTAGAAGCGCTCCAGGGTTTCCTGTTCGTTGAACAACGGCACCACCAAGGTAATGTTCACAGGTCCCTCCTCTTGAACACCACGGTGTGTGAAAAGGCATACCCGACAATAAGGCTGACCATCGAAAAGGTCACCAAGGTCAACCATGGAGACAGACGGGCAAAGTCAGAAAACGCACCCAGAGCCAGGCTCAGGCAACCCATGCCAGAAAGGAACATCAGGTAGCGTCTCGTGCGAGCTCTGACAGCAAAGGTGTAGTGGGCATTCATGAAGTAGGACACGCTCGCCGCCAACAGAAACGCCAGCAGGTTGCTCGCCCCTTGCGACAAGCCCACAAGCAGGTGGAGGAGCAGGAAGGTCAGCCAATGGATCAGCGTGTTGCCGACGCCAATCAGCGCGTAACGGTTGAAACGTACCAGGCTCATTTATGGAAAGCCTCTGCGTCGAGAATCGGCTTCATCAACACATAGCCGACGTCCTCTACCCGATGAATGGCAAAGAACTTTCCATCCACTTGGGGCTGAGGGCTGGACACCAATACTTGCGCTCTTTGCAGGGGCGGGTGGCTGCCGAAAGTCGTCATGCCCACTCTCGGCATCATTTCGGGAAGCACCTGGTAACCAATGGCGAACACATACCTCAAGGCCGGCATGGCCTGGAACGAACCACTGCCGGCGGGCAACCACACTTGACGGCTGTCATGGCCAAGGATGTAGAAGCGCTTGGCGCCATACAACGCGGGGTTGGACTGGATGGCTTGCGCGATACTGAAGGTCATCACCCGCTCCACTTCCTTTTGCGCCACCAGCAGCCGCCCATAGGCATAAGAAAAAGACAGCATGAACACCAGGGGCATGGCGGTGACCCAGGCCAGTCGTGCATGCAGGCCAGCAAGCCGCTCATGTGCCAGCAACATCACCAGCACCATGGCGGGCCCCACCCCCATCAACAATCGCGCGCCTTGGTTGTAATGGTCGAACAGCAGCGACATGCCCGGCACCAGTAGCATAAGCGCCACGACAGAGAACCAAATCAACGTCAACAGCGCCACCCTCGACATCACCGGGCGCGCACTGCGTAGCACCTGACAGGAGCACAGCACCAGCGTCGCGCCAGCCAGGCCGCCGAGCATGAGGAACAGCCAGGCCGTGCCGGCCGTTGCCAACAACCCCACATGCTCGAAGGCCATCTGCAGGCGACGCGCCAGGGTTCCCGGCCATGCGTGGTCCAGGGGGAGCAGCGCCGTGCGAGGAACATCAATGAGTCGATATCCGGTGAGCAAGTACAGCAGGACGCCACCCAGCAACTGAACCGTACGCTGCGCCAACTGCCGTACCACCTGCTTCAGGGGTGCATGCGCGGCGACCTGACGAATGACTTCGATGCAGCACAACCCCGCGAAGACATTGACACTGACCTGATAAAGGCTGGCCGCCGCCGCAATCAGCACCATCGCCAGGCCTGTGCCCCACCGGTGCCGTGCCCCTTGCGTGATGGCCATGACACTCGCGGCAAGGGCCAGCGCCATCACGGCCCCGTCGTACTGGTAGGACAGGTTCTGCAGGAAGAAGGGGTTGTACCAAAGGGGCAAGACCACTAGCAGTGCCGTACCTGTGGGTGCCTCGAAGTAGTGGAATGCCAAATCCGACAATGCCTTGGCGGCCACCACCATTGCCAGCAGCAACGGCAGTGGGTAAAGGTTCGGCGTCGCATTGCCGAACCCCAGCCCACCATGCAGCACGTCAGCCAACACCCGGCCCTGACCCGTCCAGGAATCACCCGGGTCTTGCAACTGCCCCGCCAATTGAGATCGCCAGACATCGTCGATGTAGGCCAGGTCTGCCAGCACCAGGGGCAAGACGTGCAGCCCGATCGCCATGAGACACAACAGCCAAACGTCCCTGCGAGACAGTCGATGATCCAAGATTGCCGAAACGGCCATTGCGCTCCCCAGTCTGTCGCCCCTGGGCTAGTCTAGTCACCCGCTGGCTGGCCGCACCTGCTAAAAATATCAGTTGTGCCGGACTAGCTTCTGGCCAGGGCACTCTGCGTACGTTGCGACGGCTTGCGAAACACCAGCACATTTCCCGCCATCACCGCGACCAGTCCCAGCAGGGCTGGTGCAGTCCACTCATAGCCTTCTGCAAACGCCGACACGTTCAGCGCCACCAGCGGGAACAGCACAGTGCAGTAGGCGGCCCGCTCCGGCCCCATGCGCCCGACCAGGGTGAGGTAGGCGGTAAAGCCGATCACCGAGCCCGGGATCACCAGATACAGCAGCGAGCCTATGTAACGCGTGTTCCACTCCATATCGAAGGGGATCCCCCTGAGCAGGCAATACCCCGCCAGCATTGACGCGCCGTAAACCATGCCCCAGGCATTGGTGGTCATGGGTTTGAGCCCGGCCTTCTGCTGCACGCTGGAAAGCATGTTGCCTGCGGAGAAACACAACGTGCCAAGCAGCGCCAAGCCCAGGCCATAAAGGGTTTCGCGGCTGGCGGCATGATGGGAAAGCTCCGGCCAGAACAGCAGCCCCAAGCCCAGCAGCCCCATGGCCCCGCCGCCAAGCACATTGGCGGCGATCCTCTGGCCGAAGAAGATCCGTGCATTGATCGCGTTCCACAGGGTGGCGGTGGAGAACACCACGGCGATCAGGCCGCTGGCAACCCACTGGCTGGCGGTGAGGAAACACATGAAGTTGACGCAGAACAGGCACAGGCCCTGGGCCAGGCACACCAGATGGCCCCGGCGGTTCATCGGCTGCAGGCGGCGGGTGAGCAGCAGCAAGGCGAACAGGATCAACCCGGCCAGGGCGAAGCGGTAGACAATCGACACCGGGATGGCGACTACCCCCAGTTGCAATTTCAGGGCGATCCAGGTGGTGCCCCAGATCAGGACGGTGAGCAGGTAGAGCGACAGGTTCACGGGCATTCCTCCAGACAGTCGACTTGGGGCCGCTTCGCGGCCCATCGCTGGCAAGCCAGCTCCCACAGGAACAGCACATGCCTTTACCTTGTGGGAGCTGGCTTGCCAGCGATTCGAGGGCGCAGCCCTCGCCAGGACTACGAGTGTTTACCGCGCCCTGATTCCGACGCTTGCATAAACTTGCGCTTTTCCTCTTCGGCCAGCTGCCTTCCCGCCCGCGCCGCAGTACGATGGCCTTCAGAGGAGTCTCCCATGCCCGCACTCGACCACCTGCAAGTCTTCAACGCCATGCATGCCTCGCCCCACGCCCGGCTGGAGCTGAGCGCGCACCTGGGCGACGGGCTGGCGGCGGCGTTGTGGAGCAACCGCGACGACGCCCGCGACTACCAGGCGCCCAGCCACCACACGTTGTCGTGCTACATCGCCGACGGCACCGGTACCTTCCGCCGCCAGCGCCCGGCCGACAAGGGCGCGCCGGGCAAGCTATGCATCATGCCGGCCGGCCATGAGTCCAACTGGGTGGTCAACGGCACGATCCGCCTGGCCCACCTGTACATCAGCGAACAGCAGTTCGCCCTTGGCTGCACCCGCCTGCTGGACCGCGAGCCGCGTGAAATGCAGCTGCACGAGGCGACCTTCCTCGACGACCCGCAACAGGCCGCACGCTTTCGCCAGCTGATCGGCCTGGACTGGGCCGAACCCGGCGAGCGCCTGCTGGCCAGCAGCCTGGCCCACGACATCATCGACCACGCCGTGCTCAATCAGGCCGGCCTGCGCCAAGGGCTCAAACTCAAGGGCGGCTTGGCGCCGCACCAGCGCCGGCAACTGGTGGACTATATCGAGGCCCACCTCGACCAGGCGCTGACGCTTGGCGAGCTGGCACTGCGCTGCAACCTGTCCGAATACCACTTCGCGCGGATGTTCCGCGCAAGCTTCGGTCTGCCGCCGCATCAGTACCTGCTGGCCCGACGGCTGCAAAAGGCGTGTCACCTGCTGCGCATGGGCACGCTGCCCCTGGGCGAAGTGGCGCTGCTGTGCGGTTTTGCCAGTGCCAGTCACTTCAGCAACCGGTTTCGCCAGGCGTTGGGAGCGACGCCGGGGGAGTATCGGGCGGCGTTCTGCGCCTGACTGCCGGGCGCTATCGCGGGGCCAGCCCGCTCCCACGCCGCCCATCATCGGTTGGCGTCAGAACTCGAAGGTGCTCGACAGGCTGACTTGCCGCGCATCCCCCACGGCGACGAAGTAACGGTTCACCGCCGAGCTGTAGTACACCTTGTCGAACAGGTTCTTCACGTTCAACTGCAGGCGCACCTTGTGCTCGTCCAGCTTGGTTTCGTAGCTGGCGAAGGCATCGGCCACGGTGTAGGCCGGCATGTCGAAGTCGTTTGTCGCGTTGCCCGCACGCTCACCCACGTAGCGTGCACCTGCCCCCAGGCGCAGGCGATCACCGCCGAACAGGCTGCCGTAGTCGTATACCGCCGAAAGCGAGCCACTGTGACGCGCGACGTTCTGCAGGCGGTTGCCCTTGAGCTGTGGGTCCTTGGTGACCTCGGCGTCGGTGAAGGCATAGGCGCCGATCAGGCTCCAGCGCTCGCTGAGTTGGCCGGTCAGGTCCAGCTCGACACCCCGTGAGCGGACTTCCCCTGCGTTGCTGTAGAGAATGGTCCCCGGCTGGGTGTCGCCATCGGCCACCAGCACGTTGCGCTTGGTGATGTCGAACAGCGCCAGGGTACCGCTCACCGCGCCCGGCACGTCGAGCTTGGCCCCCAGCTCCCAGGACTTGCCCTCCTCCGGCGCGATCCCAGAGTCCAGGGTCAGGGTGCGGCCACCGCCGATGCTCAGCGGTGCGATGGTCGAGTTGGGCTTGAACGACTCGCTGTAGCTGCCATAGAACGACAACCGCTCATCGACCTTGTACACCACGCCCGCATGGGGCACCCAGGTCTGGTCGCGGGTGTCGGTGTTGACATTGAACGGCCGGCCACGGCCGGCGTACTGGTCGTACTGCTGGAAGCGCCCGCCGGCCACCAGGATCCAGTGCTCGTCCAGGTGCCAGGCGTCCTGCAGGAACAGCGAATCGGTGCGCAGCTTGTCGGTCTGGTCGCTGTCGCTGGCGCGCACGCTGGTGCCTTCCACTTCGCGGCCATAGACCGGGTTCAGGTAGCTGAAGGTCGAGCGGCTGTTCTGGCGGATCAGGTCGGCGCGGTAGACCTTGCGGTCCTCGTGATCGACACCGACCACCAGGTCGTGGCGCATGCCCGCCAGCTCGACGCTGCCGTTGAGGCTGAAGGTGGCGAACTGGTCGCGGCTCAGGGCGCCCCGGGTGCCGTCGATGCTGCGCGACAACGTGCCCTGGCTTTCATCCACGCCGGTCACGCGCACCTGGCTGGCGTCGTAGGTCTCGCGGTTGAAGCTGTAGCCGACGTGCAGCTTCCACGCATCGTCCAACTGATGATCGACCTCCAGGCGGTACAGGTCGGAGCGCCCTTCCATATCGTTGAACGGCTCGTCCAGGCGGCGGGTGGCAGGAATATTCAGTGGATGGCCGTCGCTGCCGAAGGCGGTACCGCGGTCGAACGGGTAGCGAAACTCGCGGTGCTCATAGGCCAGCACCACCTGGGTGTCCTCGCCATACCAGGCCAGCGAAGGCGCCACCAGCGATTCGCGGTGCACGCCGAAGTTGCGCCAGTAGTCTTCATCCTCGTGATCGACGATCAGGCGATAGGCCAGGTTGCTCTCCCCCAGCGCACCGGTGCTGTCCAGGCCGCCGCCGCTGCCGTTCTTGCCGCTGCCGTAGGTCGAGCCGCGCAGGGTCAGGGCGTTGTACTGGGTAAGTTGCGGGCGCTTGCTGACCACGTTGATCACCCCGCCCGGGTCCTGGATGCCGTACAACAGCGAGGCCGGGCCCTTGAGCACCTCGACCCGTTCGGTACTGGCATTGAGCGCGCGGCCCTGCACGATCGGCATGCCGTCGCGCATGATCGAGCCGTCACGGTTGTCGCCGAAGCCACGCTTCATCACGGTGTCGGCGGTACC
Source organism: Pseudomonas sp. WC1 (assembly GCF_050586565.1). NCBI lineage: Bacteria > Pseudomonadati > Pseudomonadota > Gammaproteobacteria > Pseudomonadales > Pseudomonadaceae > Pseudomonas > Pseudomonas sp. WC1. The sequence continues at coordinate 16,670 of NZ_JBOBDQ010000060.1, read as the reverse complement.
GCCGAAGTTGTTGCCCTGGGTGATGCCGCTGACGTTGTACAACGCATCGTCCAGGTTGCGCGGTGCCTGGTCGCGGATCACCTGGGCCGGGACCACGTTCACGGCCTGCGGGATATCCAGGGTCGCGCCCTGGCCGCGCATGATCGAGGCGCTGGCCGGCGGCTGGTAGCTGTAGTCGTCCAGCTGCGAGTTGATGGTGGTGGCCTGCAGGTTCAGCGCGCCGGAGGTGTCGACCGGCTCCAGGGTCAGGGTGCGGGCGTCGAGGCGGCGCCAGGCCAGACCCGAGTTGCCGAGCAACTGCTGCAGCGCCTGGTCGGCGTCGAAGGTGCCGTTCAGCGCCGGGGCCCGCAGGTCCGGTAGCGTCAGGGTATAGACCACGCTCTGCCCGGTGGTACGGCTGAAGGCGTTGAGTGCCTGGGCCAGCGGCTGGCTGGGCTGGGCGAAGGCATAGACCTGGCTCTGCTGGGCGGCCACGGCAGGGGGCGCGACGGCCACGGCAGACAAGCTGCAGAGGCCGAACCAGAGCGAGACGCAACGCGGGGTGAACTTCATGGACGCGGACCTGTGGGCGGGATGATCGTATGCGAATGAATCGCACTTCCACTCACTACACGGATGCCGGCGTGGAGTACCTCATCACCTGATGGAAATATTTTGCTGTTCCGACGCTATCGCGGGGCAAACCCGCTCCCACGCAATGGCTCATGGGAACGGACTCGTGGGAGCGGGCTTGCCCCGCGATGACGTCGGCTCAGGTCAACGCAAAACGGTCAACCGGCCCAGCAGCGTCTGCTGCTCGAACCCCATCACCTTGCCCAGCGAATCCAGCGCGGCCAGCGGTTCCGCCACCGGGAAACTGCCACTGACCTTGCGCTGCGCCAGCTCACCGTCGAGCAGCAGGATCCGCCCCGGGTAGTAACGCCCCAGGTCCTCGATCACCTGCGCCAACGGCACCTGGTAGTAGTTCAGCCAACCCTGGCGCCAAGCCAGGCGGCTGTCGCTGTCCACCGCCTCGACCCCAGCGGCCACACCACCGGCATAGGCCAGCTGCTGGTTGGCTGTCAGTTCGCGGGCCGGTTGCCCTTCGGCCGCCGTCACCGCCACCCGCCCGCTGCGCACCGTGACCTGCGCGCCGTCACCCTGCCCGCGCACCTCGAACTGGGTCCCCAGCACCCGCACTTCGCCGCCCTGGGCATCCACCAGGAACGGCTCGCCGGTATGGGTCACCTCGAAGAACGCGGCGCCGCGCAGCAACCGCACGCGCCGCTGCCCATGGGCAAAGTCCACCGCCACGGCGGTACCGGCATCCAGGGTCAATTGCGAACGATCGGCCAGGGTCACCTGCCGCACCTGCGCCCCGCTGGTGTAGTCGGCACGCAGGTCCTGCAGCCAGAACTGCGGCTGCCAGCCTGCCGCGAATCCCAGCGCCAGTACCAAGCTCGCCGCCACCGCCAGGCCGCGCCACGGTCGCTTGCGCTCGGGCCGGCGCATAGCCTCCAGGTATGTTTGCAGACCTTGGTGTTCCTCGGCCGCCAGCCGCGCCGCCGGCGCCCCGCTCAGGCGCCAAAGCGCCTGGGCCTCGGCATAGGCCTGGCGATGGGCGGGGCTCTCCAGCAACCAGCGCTTGAACGCCGCGCCCTCGGCCTGCGCCGGCTGCTGCTGGATGCGCCCCAGCCAACGCAGGGCGGCCTGGGACTGGGCGGCAGTGATCGGCTGTTCAACACTCATCGACGGGCGCTCCCTGGCCGGCGCAATGGGGACGCGGGTTCGGCAACACTCGCCTTGCACGCTTCGAGGGCGCGCATCATATGCTTTTCCACCGCGCTCTGGGACAGTTGCATGGCCTTGGCGATCTCGCCGTAGGTGCAGCCATGGATGCGGCTGAGCAGGAAGATCTGCCGGGTGCGTTCGGACAATGCCCGCAGGGCAGCCTCGATGCGTTGCAGGTCGTGGTCGACCTCCAGGGCCTGCTCGGGCGCCTGGGCGCAGTGGGCTTCGTCGGGGTCGTGCAAACCCTCGGCAGCGCGGTCGCGGCTGCCCTCGCTGCGCAGGTAGTCAATGGCCAGGTTGCTGGCGCTGCGCAGCAGGTAGGTGTCGAGCGCCTCGACCTTCACCTCGGGGCGCCGCCAGAAGCGCAGGAACAAGTCCTGCACCAGGTCCGACGCCGTGGCGCGGCAGCCGACGCGGCGGCTGACCAGCGCCTCCATGCGCGCGCGCTGGGCCAGGAACACCTGAAGAAAGCGTGCCCTCCCGCCGGCCTCGGAGTCGCTCAAGGGCCTATGCCGCCAGCACGGCCAGCAGTGGCCCGAGCACCAGGCTGGCGGCGGCCAGGCCGAGCAGCAGGCGCGGCACGTAGGGCAAGCCGAATACCCACAGCGTCACGCCGGCCATCAGCACGGCGATCCACTCCACCAGGCCCAAGGCCCAACCGCGCAGTTGCACGGCGAGGGCCAACGACAACAGCAGCAATGCCCAGCCCCCGACGCGCATGGCACGCTGCTGGCTGGCCGTGGGCTTGCGCCCGAGCAACTCGTTGAAGTGCTTGTCCATGGCCAGGCACAGGCCGGCAAAACCGGCGAAGCCCATCAGCGCAACTGCCAGCATCAGCTCGCCTCCACGGTCTTGGCGGCGCGGGGCGCACGCTTGGCGGCCGGCTTGGGCGCGCGCAGCATCTTGCCGGCGGCCCAGGCCAGGAACAGGCCGGTGGCCAGGGCCGTCAGGTCGAAACCGGCCATGGCCCAGTCACCGGCGGCGATGGAGTGATCCAGCCCCTTGTCGGAGGTCAGCGCGTTGAGCAACGGCAGCAAGGCGAACGCAAGCGCGCCCAGCGTCAGTTGCTCGCCCCAGGCGCGGCGCCCGCTCCTCAGCATGGCGTGGAGCAATGACGCGCCCCAGGCCAGGAAGAAACCGTTGATTTCCCAGTCGGCCCGCCCTTCCAGCGTTGCCGGCAGCAGGCGATTGGCCCAGAAGAACGCCGCCACGCCCAGCAACAGGCCGCTCATGCTGGCGATGTTCAGCACTTCGACCAGGCGCAGCTCGCCGGGCATGCGTGCGCTCTTGGCATGCTTGAGCTGGCGCTTGCCCAGCCACATCACCAGCCCGGTGCCGATCACCGCGGTGCCGGCCACGCCGAAGGCGAAGTACAGCCAGCGCAGCCAAGGCCCGGCGAAGTTGCCCATGTGCAGGCCGACGAAGGTGAACGAGGTGGTCATCGCCGCGCTTTCCGGCGCGCCGCGGCGCAGCAGCTCGCCACTGACGCCATCGAAGGTCCAGATGGCGCTGCGCTGGTAGGCGACACTGTCGGCCGAGGCGCGGGTAAAGGTGACCCGGGCGTTGCGGTCACCGGGGTTGTGCACCTGGATGTAGCCCATGCGCGCCCCCGGCGCCTGTTCCTGGACCTTGGCATACAGGTCGCTCAACGGCGCCAGCGGCGCGGCCTGGGCAACCGCCTCGGGCACCTCGTCGCGGCCGAACACATCGTTGAAGTAGCCGCTGCTGTCGCCGTAGCTGGCCAGGATGCTGGCCGGCATGACCATGTACATGAAGATCACCAGGCTGCTGTAGCTGATCATCAGGTGGAACGGCAGCACCAGCACACCGATAGCGTTGTGGCCGTCGAGCCAGGACCGCTGGCCCTTGCCCGGGCGGAAGGTGAAGAACTCCTTGAAGATCTTCTTGTGGGTGATGATCCCGGTGACCAACCCCAGCAACATGATGAAGGCGCAGAAGGTCGACAGCCAGCGCCCCCAGGGGTGCGGCATCTGCAGTTGGAAGTGGAAGCGGTAGAAGAACTCGCCACCACGGCTGTCGCGGGCCTCGACCGCCTCGCCGGTGCGCGCGTCGAGCTCCTTGTCGGTGAAGCCACGACGCCCACCACCGTTCGGGTCGCGCCAGCTGACGCTCAGCGCCGCCTCGCGCTCGCTGGGCAAACGGATGAACCAGGTGCTGGCATGGCCGGCATTGCTTTCGAGGTAACGCTGGGCCAGGCCGAGACTGGTTACCGGGTCGAGCGGGTGACTCTGCACCTCGGGCTGGGTCCAGTGGCTGATCTCGTCCTTGAAGTACGACAGCGTCCCGGTGAGGAAGATGGCGAACAGCAGCCAACCGAAGATCAGGCCGGTCCAGGTGTGCAGCCAGGCCATGGCCTGGCGGAAGCCTTCTTTCATGGCAGGTTCATCCAGTAGGCCAGTGCGTTGATCAGCCCCAGCACCAGGCTTGGCAGCAGCATGCCCAGCCAGGCGCGCCAGGCGCTGCGGCAGGCGAAGCACCAGATGAAGGCGATCAGGTAGAAGACGAATGACAGCATCATCCCGGTCATCGTCGCGTCGGCCTGGGTCATCGGCGCAAGCAGGGTGATGCAGACACTGGCCATCGACGCCAGCAGGTAGCCACCCAGCAGCGCGGCCAGGCTGCGTGAGGTCACGGCCAGGCGGTAGCTCAGGGGAACGCCGGCAGCTTTGCTCTTCATGGCGAGGGTCCGGGAATTGGGGCTGCAATACTAATGATTTCAATTCTCATAAGCAAAGCATGGCGGCGCGAGCGGTCGCATGCCTTGCGTCGGCAGCGATTGCCGAACACCAGCGGCATGAATACAATGCGAACAATTCTTACTTCCAGTTGCGCTATCCGGCGCCGGAGTCGCATCGGTGCCCAGCGCCCTCTCTTCCACCGTCGAAGGCCTCTACCTCGCCCACCACAGTTGGCTGACCGGTTGGCTGCGACGGCGCCTGGGCTGCCCGCAGAGTGCCGCCGACCTGGCACAGGACACCTACGTGCGCTTGCTCCAGGCCCGCGAAGCGCCGCAACTGATCGAGCCTCGTGCGTTCCTCACCACCGTGGCCAAGCGTGTGCTGTGCAACCATTTCCGCCGCCAGGAACTGGAGCGCGCCTACCTCGAGGCCCTGGCGCAGGTGCCCGAACAGGTGGCACCGAGCGAGGAAGACAAAGCGCTCATCTTCGATACCCTGCTGGCGCTCGACCGCCTGCTGGACGGCCTGCCGGCGCTGGTCAAGCGCGCCTTCCTGCTGGCCCAGGTCGACGGCCTGGGCCAGGGCGAGATCGCCCGCGAGCTGGGCATTTCCCTGGCCACGGTCAAACGCTACCTGCACAAGGCAGCCCTGCGCTGCTACTTCGCCCTGTGAACGGCACGTTCTCGGCGCAGATCGCCGAACAGGCGGTGCACTGGCTGATCGAGTCGCAGAGTGCCGATTTCGACCAGCACCAGGCCCTGCAGCATTGGCTGCAGGCACACAGCGAGCATCAGCGCGCCTGGGCGCATATCCAGCAGGTCAACCAGCGCCTGCGCGGCGTGACCGCGCCAGTGGTCCACGCCACCCTGCAGGCACCACCCTCACCCGCCCGGCGCCGCGCCCTCAAGGTCTTGCTGCTGGCCGGCGTGGCCAGTGCCGCCGGGCTGGGCCTGCAGCAGCACAATCCGCTGCCCGGGCTGATGGCCGACTACCGCAGCCCGGTTGGCCAGCGCCGCCGCCTGACCCTCGACGACGGCAGCCAGTTGCACCTGAACACCCGCAGCGCCGCCGATGTGCGTTTCGACGGCCAGCAGCGCCGGGTGCGATTGCAGGAGGGCGAGTTGTTGCTCGAGGTGCAAAACGATCCCCGTCCACTGCGCCTGGCCACGGCCCAGGGCGAACTGCGCCTGGAAAGCGGGCGCTTCGATGTGCGCCAGTTCGACGGTTTCAGCCTGGTTTCGGTGTTCAGCGGCAGCGCGAGCGTGGCCGGCACACCGCTGCTGGCCGGCCACCAGGCGCGGTTTGCCGTGGGCGGCTGGCAGGCCATCGCGCCGCTCGACCCCAACCGCGCGGCCTGGGTAGACGGCATGCTGGTGGTGTCGCAGATGCGCCTGGGCGATTTTCTCGCCGAGCTTGGGCGTTATCGGCTCGGGCAACTGGGTTGCAGCGAAAGCGTCGCCGAGCTGCGGATTTCCGGGTCGTATCCACTGGCCGACAGTGAACGGATCCTGGAAATGCTGGAGGTGACACTCCCGGTGAAGGTGCGACGATTCACCCGGTACTGGGTGACGCTCGAGGCGGCGTCAACCGGCTGAGAGGCAAGCGAGCGGCAACACATGGCCATCGCGGGGCAAGCCCGCTCCCACGAAGAGCGGCTCCAGCGCACATTTATTTCATATCCGTTGAGCCATTTCCCGAACCTCGCGTGACAGAGAAGGCAGAACCCCTTGTCACAGGACCTCCGTCACATGCCCCTGCGCCTCAGTCCCCTCGCCTACGCCCTGATCCTCGCCGCCCCGTTCGCCCTGGCCGGCGAGCCCCGCGACTACCACATCGCGCCCGGCACACTGGAACAGACCCTGAACCAGTTCGGTCGCGAAAGCGGCGCGCTGATCTCGTTCAACCCCGGCCTCACCCAAGGTCTGAACAGCCCCGGCCTGGATGGCCAGTACGAGGTCGGCCAGGGCCTCGACGCCCTGCTGCGTGGCAGTGGCCTGCAGGCTCGCCAGGAGACCGACAACGCCTACAGCCTGCAACCGCAGCCAGCCAGCACCGGCAGCGCGGCCGTGGAGCTGGGCGCCTCGACCGTGGTCGGCGATTGGCTGGCCGAGGCCCGCCAGGACAACGTCTTCGAGCACCCTGGTGCCCGCGACGTGGTGCGTCGCGATGAATTCGAACGCAGCGGCGCCAGCAGTGCCCGCGAAGTGCTCAACCGCATCCCCGGCGTCAACGCCCCGGAAAACAACGGCACCGGCAGCCACGACCTGGCGCTGAACTTCGGCATCCGCGGCCTCAATCCGCGCCTGGCCTCGCGCTCCACCGTGCTGATGGACGGCATCCCGGTGCCCTTCGCCCCCTACGGCCAGCCGCAGCTGTCGCTGGCGCCGATCAGCCTGGGCAACATGGACGCCGTGGACGTGGTGCGCGGCGGTGGCGCGGTGCGTTACGGGCCGCAGAACGTCGGCGGCATCGTCAACTTCGTCACCCGCGCCATTCCCGAAGAGGCCACCTTCAAGGCGGCGATGCTGAACCAGCTCAGCCCGTCGTCCAGCCAGGATGGCCTGAAGAACAGCGCCAACCTGCTGATCGGCGGCACCAACGCCAACGGCCTGGGCGGCGCCCTGCTCTACTCCGGCACCCGTGGCAGTGACTGGCGCGAGCACAGTGACACGCAGATCGACGACCTGATGCTCAAGGGCAAGCTGCAACTGGACGACGCCAACAGCCTGCACGCCATGGCCCAGTACTACGACGGCGAGGCCGAGATGCCAGGCGGCCTCAGCAGCGCCGACTTCGACGCCGACCCGTACCAGTCCACGCGCCTGAAGGACAAGTTCTGGGGCCGTCGCACCCTGTTCAACTTCGGTTACGACTACAAGCAGGACGACCGCCAGTTCAGCGTCAACAGCTTCTTCACCAAGACCCTGCGCAGCGGCTACCTGGACCAGGGCAGCTTCGTCTCACTGTCGCCGCGCGAGTACTGGGTGCGCGGCATCGAAACGCGTTTCTCGCAGGGCCTGGCCCTGGGCGACAGCTGGCACGAGCTGGGCGTCGGCTACCGCTACGTCAACGAAGCCGGCCATGAACTGCGTTACCGCGAGCCGGTCAACGGCGCCCTGCCGACCACGGCCAGCCGCAATGACCGCGACACCCGCGGCAGTACCGAAGCCCACGCGATCTACCTGGACGACCGCATCGACATCGGCCGCTGGACCATCACCCCGGGCATCCGCTACGAGATGATCGACTCGCGGCAGAGCAACAAGCTCAACGGCCAGCAGTACCAGGGCAGCTACAACACCGCCTTGCCCGCACTGAACGTGATGTACCACCTCACCGACCACTGGAACCTGTACGCCAACACCGAAGGTTCGTTCGGCAGCGTGCAGTACAGCCAGATGCCCAACCGGGTCAGCAGTGGCGAGGTGAAACCGGAGAAGGCGCGCACCTGGGAAGTCGGCACCCGCTACGACAATGGCGACCTGCAGGCGGAGATCGGCGCGTTCCTGATCAATTTTGACAACCAGTACGAAAGCAACCAGACCAACGATTCGGTGATCGCCCGTGGCGAAACCCGCCACCAGGGCATCGAGACCAGCGTGCGCTATGCCCTCGACGGCCTGAGCCCGGCCCTGGCCGGCTTCGATGTGCATGCCGGCTACGCCTTCGTCGACGCCACCATTCGTGAAGACGGCCCGAACAAGGGCAACCAGGTGCCGTTCTCGTCGCGCCACAAGGGCACGCTGGGCATCGGCTATACCGAAGGCCCGTGGCAGTTGAACCTGGACAGCAGCTTCCAGAGCAGCCAGTACGCCGATAACGCCAACACCGGCAGCGAGAGTGCCGACGGCAGCACCGGGCGCATCCCCGGCTACATGCTGGTCAGCACCCGCGCGGGCTATGACTTCGGCCCTGCGCTTTCGAACCTGAAGGTGGCGGTGGGGGTGAAGAACCTGTTCAACCGCGAGTACTACACCCGTTCGTTCGACGACAACAACAAGGGCAAGTACGTGGGTGAACCGCGCACGCTGTACGTGCAGACTTCCGTGGCGTTCTAGGTTGCCCGGGGCTGTGTTGCCCAGCGCCGGCGAGCCGGCGCTGGGCAACCCGTGATCAGGCCAGCGCTTTCTCGATCGCCTGCACCACGGTCGGATCGTCTGGCGCGGTACGCGGGGCGAAGCGTGCCAGCACCCGGCCATCCTTGCCGACCAGGAACTTCTCGAAGTTCCAGGTGATGTCACCGGGGAACTCGGCGCCTTCGCCCGCCAGCAGGCGGTACAGCGAATGACGTTGCGCGCCGTTGACCTCGAGCTTGGCCCCCAGCGGGAAGCTCACGCCGTAGTTGAGGCTGCAGAAGTCCTGGATTTCCTTCTCGCTGCCAGGCTCCTGGCCCGCGAACTGGTTGCACGGCAGGCCGAGCACGTTGAAACCCTGGCCCTTGTACTGCTGGTGCAGCTTTTCCAGCGAAGCGTATTGCGGCGTCAGGCCGCACTTGGAGGCGACATTGACCACCAGCACCACCTGGCCCTTGAACGGTGCAAGGGGCAGGTCCTCGCCGTTCAGCGCCTTCAACGTCAGGTCGTGAAATGCACTCATGATGAAATCCCCTCTCAGGTTCCGATTGCCGCAGGGGCGAATCCCGCCCACGAAAAAGGCGCGCGGCCAAACCGTCTACCCTCCCGAGGAGGGCAAGTCCGGCTTGCCCGAGCGCCTGGCGACTCTCTGAGCTTAGCGCAGAAAATCAGTGGTGATGGCCACCTTCACCGTGGATGTGACGGTGAGCGATTTCTTCTTCGCTGGCGTCACGCACGTCGACAACCTTGACCTTGAAGTTCAGGCGCTGGCCAGCCAGCGGGTGGTTGCCGTCGACGGTCACGTCGTCGCCGTCGATGTCGCGGATGGTGACGATCTGCATCTGGCCGTCCGGCGCCGAGGCGTGGAACTGCATGCCGACTTCCAGTTGGTCGACGCCTTCGAACATCTTGCTGCTCAGGGTGCTGACCAGCTCGGCGGAGTATTCGCCGTAGGCTTCTTCGGGTTCGATGGCAACGGTCAGTTCCTCACCAGCCTGCTTGCCTTCCAGGGCTTTTTCCAGGCCCGGGATGATGTTGCCGGCACCGTGCAGGTAGACCAGCGGCGCACCACCGGCGGAGCTGTCGATGACCTCACCTGCGTCGTTGGTGAGGGTATAGTCGATGGAGACAGCCTTGTTGGCGGCGATCAGCATGGGGCAAGACCTTTTGCAAAAGAATATAGAACGAACAAGTGTAACCAACGCATCGGCCGATTGCGAACCCGGCGCGGACCAACAGCAGCCCATCAGTCGGATCACGGGCTTTCACCTCGACGAAGAGCGGCACTGGGTGGTCGAGCTGTCCTGCGGCCACACCCAGCATCTGCGCCACCAGCCGCCGTGGCAGGCCCGGCCCTGGGTGCTCGATGCCAACGAACGCGCCCGGCGCATCGGCCAGACATTCGCCTGCGGCTGGTGCGCTCAAGGTGCCGTTAGCGCTACCCTTGGCCGCTGAACTCCTTGCACCGCTTATTCCGAGAAGCACGCATGCAGACATTTTTCATCGCGCCGACCGACTTCGGTGTCGGCCTGACCTCCATCAGCCTGGGCCTGGTGCGCACCCTGGAGCGCGCCGGGCTCAAGGTCGGCTTCTTCAAGCCGATCGCCCAGCCGCACCCCGGCGACACCGGCCCGGAGCGCTCCAGCGAACTGGTCGCCCGCACCCATGGCATCAAGCCGCCGACGCCCCTGAGCCTGGGCCATGTCGAACGCATGCTCGGTGACGGCCAGCTCGACGAACTGCTCGAACAGATCATCCGCCTGTACCAGCAGGCCTGCGTCGGCAAGGACGTGGTGGTGGTCGAGGGCATGGTGCCGACCCGTCACGCCAGCTATGCCGCCCGGGTCAACCTGCACCTGGCCAAGAGCCTGGACGCCGAGGTGATCCTGGTGTCGGCGCCGGAAAACGAGGTGCTCAGCGAGCTGTCCGGCCGCGTCGAACTGCAGGCCCAGCTGTTCGGCGGCCCGCGCGACCCGAAGGTGCTGGGGGTGATCCTCAACAAGGTGCGCACCGACGAAAGCATGGCCGATTTCGCCATGCGCCTGCGCGAGCATTCGCCGCTGCTGCGCGGCAACGACTTCCGCCTGCTCGGCTGCATCCCCTACCAGGCCGAGCTCAACGCCCCGCGCACCCGCGACGTGGCCGAGCTGCTCGGCGCCCAGGTGCTCAACCCCGGCGACTATGACCAGCGGCGCATGAGCAAGATCATCATCTGCGCGCGCACCGTGGCCAACACCGTGCCGCTGCTGACCTCCGGCACCCTGGTGGTGACGCCGGGCGACCGCGACGACATCATCCTCGCCGTGTGCATGGCGGCGATCAACGGCGTGCCCCTGGCCGGCCTGCTGCTGACCAGCGACAGCAAGCCCGACCCGCGCATCCTCGAGTTGTGCCGCGGCGCCCTGCAGGCCGGCCTGCCGATCCTGTCGGTGAGCAGCGGCTCCTACGACACCGCCAACCAGCTCAACTCGCTGAACCGCGAGATCCCGGTGGACGACCGCGAGCGCGCCGAGTTCATCACCGACTTCGTCGCCAGCCACCTGGACGCCGCCTGGCTGCACCAGCGCTGCGGCACGCCACGCGAGCTGCGCCTGTCACCGGCGGTGTTCCGCTACCAGTTGATCCAGCGCGCCCAGCAGGCCAACAAGCGCATCGTCCTGCCCGAGGGCGCCGAGCCCTTGCTGGTGCAGGCCGCGGCCTTGTGCCAGGCCCGGGGCATCGCCCGTTGCGTGCTGCTGGCCAAGCCCGAGGAAGTGCAGGCCGTGGCCCGCGCCCAGGGCATCAGCCTGCCGCCGGACCTGGAGGTGCTCGACCCCGAGGTGATCCGTGGCCGCTATGTCGAACCCATGGTGAACCTGCGCAAGAGCAAGAACCTCAATGCGCCGATGGCCGAGCAGCAGCTGGAAGACCCGGTGGTGATCGGCACCATGATGCTGGCACTCGGTGAAGTCGACGGCCTGGTCTCGGGCCTGGTGCATTCCACCGCCAACACCATCCGGCCGGCCTTGCAACTGATCAAGACCGCGCCGGGCAGCAGCCTGGTGTCCTCGGTGTTCTTCATGCTGTTCCCCGACCAGGTGCTGGTGTATGGCGACTGCGTGATGAACCCACACCCCAGCGCCGCCGAGCTGGCCGAGATCGCGCGGCAGAGCGCCGAGTCGGCCGAATCGTTCGGCATCGCGCCACGGGTGGCGATGCTCAGCTACTCCAGCGACTCGGCGGCCAGCGACGAGGAGGTGGAGAAGGTCCGCGAAGCCACGCGCCTGGCGCAGCAGGCCGAACATGACCTGCTGATCGACGGCCCGTTGCAGTACGACGCCGCCGCCAACCCCGAGATCGCCCGACAGCTGGCGCCCGCCAGCCCGGTGGCCGGGCGGGCCACGGTGTTCGTGTTCCCCGACCTGAACACCGGCAACACCACGCACAAGGCGGTGCAGCGCAGCGCCGACTGCGTCAGCCTCGGGCCGATGCTGCAAGGGCTGCGCAAGCCGGTCAACGACCTGCCGCGCGGGGCGCAGGTGGACGACATCGTGCACACCATCGCCTTGACCGCGATCCAGGCCAGCACCGTGCGCTGAACGGCAAAGGGCCGCCATGCGGCCCCAGGCTCACGGGAGCGGCCAAACCTGGCCCTGACCGAATGAAGGCATGCCGCGACCCAGATCATTCATTTGAATTTCGGATCAATGGCAAAGAAAAACAAACTTCTCAAATAAGCCCCGGGCGCGGATGCTGTGACGATCACGCTCGTATCCTGGAGAACAACAATGAACGAAGTCGTCATCGTCGCCGCCACCCGCACTGCCATCGGCAGCTTCCAGGGGGCCCTGGCCAACGTGTCCGCCGTGGAACTGGGCGCCGCGGTGATCCGCCAGCTGCTGGCCCAGACCCAGCTGGACCCGGCCCAGGTCGACGAAGTGATCCTCGGCCAGGTGCTCACCGCCGGCGCCGGGCAGAACCCCGCCCGCCAGGCCGCCGTCAAGGCCGGCCTGCCCTACGAAGTACCTGCCCTGACCCTGAACAAGGTCTGCGGCTCGGGCCTCAAGGCCCTGCACCTGGCCGCCCAGGCCATCCGCTGCGGCGACGCCGAGGTGGTGATCGCCGGTGGCCAGGAGAGCATGAGCCTGGCGCCCTATGTGATGCCCTCGGCACGCACTGGCCAGCGCATGGGCCACGGCCAGTTGGTCGACAGCATGATCAGCGACGGCCTGTGGGATGCCTTCAACGATTACCACATGGGCATCACCGCCGAGAACCTGGTGGACAAGTACGGCCTGACCCGCGAGCAGCAGGACGCCTTCGCCGCCGAGTCACAGCGCAAGGCCGTGGCCGCCATCGAGGCCGGCCGCTTCAAGGCCGAGATCACCCCGATCCACATCCCGCAGAAAAAAGGCGATCCGCTGGTGTTCGACACCGACGAGCAGCCACGCCCCGGCACCACCGCCGAGTCCCTGGGCAAACTGCGCGCCGCGTTCAAGAAGGACGGCAGTGTCACCGCCGGCAACGCCTCCAGCCTCAACGACGGCGCCGCCGCCGTGCTGCTGATGAGCGCCGCCAAGGCCAAGGCCCTGGGCCTGCCGGTGCTGGCGAAGATCGCGGCCTACGCCAGCGCGGGCGTGGACCCGGCGATCATGGGCATCGGCCCGGTGTCGGCAACCCAGCGCTGCCTGGACAAGGCCGGCTGGCAGCTTACCGACCTGGACCTGATCGAAGCCAACGAGGCCTTCGCCGCCCAGGCGCTGGCGGTGGGCAAGCAGCTGGAATGGGATGCGGCGAAGGTCAACGTCAATGGCGGCGCCATTGCCCTGGGCCACCCGATCGGCGCGTCGGGCTGCCGGGTGCTGGTGACCCTGCTGCACGAGATGATCAAGCGCGATGCGAAGAAAGGGTTGGCGACGCTATGCATCGGCGGCGGCCAAGGCGTGGCCCTGGCAATCGAACGCTGACCTGACGGCTTTTGGGGCTGCTTTGCAGCCCATCGTCGGCAAGCCGACTCCCACCCCGTTCGCACTGCCCAATAGCCATGCGCTGTTTCGGTGGGAGCCGGCCCGCTGGCGATGGACCGCAGAAGCGGCCCCGAAGACCTGTTGCCCACCCTGAACAATCGCCATCCACAAGCACTAGTTGTAATTAATAGTGCAGCTTTAAAGAGCTCATAAAAGAAACAAACATATTCAAATGAACACTTAACGTCTCATCAACTTAACCCCTCACGATAAGCAGCTGCGCCATTAATTCGAATACTCTCGCCAGCGCCCCTCTACTTTCCGACTGCCACCAAAACAGCACTTTGACACTCTCAAGGCGCCCTCTAACCTGTGTCAGGCACTCCCTGAACTGCTTAAGTTCGAGCGCAATCGACCCTATAAATAAATCTGCTAAAGGGATTTGACATGCACGCTCCAGGAGCAATTCCATCGGAAAAAGAAAGTGCCCACGCCTGGCTGACGGAAACCAAGGCGAATGCAAAATCCACTGCGCTGCGCGGCAACATTTTCGCGCAGGATTACAACCGCCAACTGCTCACGGCGACTGGCCAATCCATGCGCAGCGGCGCGGATGCCATCAACCCCTTCTTCAGCCCGGCCAAGGGCACGGCGACCGGCAGCTATGCCAAGGATGCGGACGCCAACGTCAGCCCCGGCAGCGCACCAGTGAGCATCTACGAAGGCCTGCAGACGGCCATCGACATTGCCCGCCGACGCTCCGGCTACAACCCACTGGACCAGCCGACCGACCAGAAGCCGAAGTCCGCCGGTGACCGTGAGCACTTCATCGCCTTCACCCAGCAGATCGCGGAAATCCCGTTCCTTTCCCTGCTGGCAGCGCAAGTCACGCAGATCCAGCAAAAAAGCCATGACGCCAACGCGCTGGTCGACTCATTCGTAAAAGGCTTCATCGGCCTGAAGAACCAGGATGTCGAGCAGATCAAACAGTCCCTGAGCAGCCTGGTGAATGCGGCACTGTCCTATTCCGAGCAGACCGAGCGCCAGTCGAACTTCAACCAGAACATCCTGCAAACCGGCGACAGCGGCTCGGTGAACTTCATGCTGTACGCCAGCGAATTCACCATCAAGGCGTCCAGTCACAAGGGCACCATCACCTTCCAATCGTCTTACACCTTGTCCCAGGCGATCTACCAGCTGTCGGTGGAAAGCTGGAACAACGTCAAAGACGTGTTCTCCAAACAGCAGAAGACCGATACCCAGCAATGGCTCGGCGATACCACCACGCAAGTGCGCGAAGGCTCAAAACTGCGGGCGATCTGCCTGGTCAGCTGAGACCTTCGCCCAGGCCCGACGGGTTCTCCTGTCGGGCCTTTTCAGCATCAGTGCGCGCCCTCGCAGCTCAGAAGCGCTCGTCGCGCAGCGCCGGCAAGGTGATGTCGCGCACATAGCTGGCCGAGGACAGATTCAGCATCATCCGGCACACCTGCACCACATCATGCAGCGGGATCAGCGCGCCCTCGCCACGCCGTTCGGCCTCGGCCAGCGGCACGTCCAGGCCATCCTCGGTGTTCAGGTAGCCCAGGTTCAGGCAACTCACCCCCAGGCCCTGTTCGCGGAAACCTTCGCGCAGGCTTTCGGCGATGCCGCGCAAGCCGAACTTGCTGGCGCCGAAGGTCACCTCCGGGCGACCACTGCCCGGCAGGCCGGAGGTGGAGCCGGTGAGGATGATCCGTGGCCGGGCACTCTGCAGCAGCAGCGGCAGCAGGCGCTTGATCAGCAGCAGCGGCGCGGTGATGTTGGTGTCGACCATGCGCTCGATCTGCGCCTCGTCATCATCGAGGAAGCTGTAGCCTTCCTCGAAGGCCCGCGCCTCCCAGATGCCGACGTTGTACACCAGCACGTCCAGCCCACCGTCGGCCACCGCCTCATGGATGATCGCCGCGGCCTGGCGCGGCTGGCCAAGGTCGGCCTCGATCCACTGCGCCGCGCCCGGCAACGCCACCGGCCTGCTGCGCGACACACCGATCAGCGTATCGCCATGCCCACCCAGGCCCTGCACCAGCGCCTGGCCCAATCCCTTGCTTGCACCGACCACCAGAATTCTCATCGAATCACTCCCTATGGACTGCGCCGGATAGTACCCTGCCTGCCCCAGTAATCCAGTCGGAAATGCCAGGCCGCCCGTGGACAGAGCGCAACTCGAGCAAAACCAGATCCCCCTCTACTTCATCGCCGTAGCGCTGGCCGCCGTGCTCGGCCTGCTCGCACCCGGCGCCGCCAGCGCGCTCGAAGCGCTGGTGACCCCGGCCATCGCCGTGCTGATGTACGCGATGTTCCTGCAGATCCCGTTCCTCGACCTGCGCGCGGGGCTTGGCAATCGGCGCTTCATGGGCGCGCTGCTGCTGGCCAACTTCGTGCTGGTGCCGCTGCTGGTCTGGGCTGGAACCCGCGGGCTGGTCGAACACCCCGCCGTGCTGGTCGGCGCCCTGCTGGTGCTGCTGACGCCGTGCATCGACTATGTGGTGGTGTTCACCCACCTCGGCAAGGGCGACGCGCGCCTGACCCTGGCCGCCACGCCGGTGCTGTTGCTGGTGCAACTGGCGCTGCTGCCGCTGTACCTGGCGTTGATGCTGGGTGGCGCCGGCCATGTGGAGATTTCCGTGGCGCCATTCGTCGAAGCCTTCGTGCTGCTGATCGCGCTGCCCCTGCTGCTGGCCGTCGCCACCAGCGCCGGGGCCCGGCGCTCTGCGCTGGTTTCGAAGTGGAACGATGCCTGGACGTGGCTGCCGGTGCCGGCCATGGCCCTGGTGCTGATCGCGGTGATCGGCTCGCAGATCGGCGTGGTCGCCAGCCGGCTGGACGACCTGCTGCCGGTGGTGCCGGTGTATGTCGGCTTCGCTTTGCTGGCGCCGCTGCTTGGGTGGTTTGCGGCGCGGCTGTTCAAGTTGTCCACAGGCGAGGCCCGGGCGGTGACCTTCAGCGCCGCCACGCGTAATTCGCTGGTGGTGCTGCCGTTGGCGTTGGCGCTGCCTGAGTCGATCCGGGCGTTGGCGGCAGCGGCGGTGATTACCCAGACGCTGGTGGAGCTGGTCAGCGAGTTGGTCTATGTTCGTGTTGTGCCGAGTTTGGTACGAGCCGATCATTCAAGCTGATGTCGTCGGGGCCGCTTCGCGCCCCTT
>NZ_JBOBDQ010000059.1:0-38888 GCF_050586565.1 Pseudomonas sp. WC1 | reverse complement strand
CCGGATCAATCCCTACAAGAACAACAAGAGACACCCCATGACCCAGCCCAGCCACACCGTAGGCAGCAACGCCATTCCCTTGCTCAACTTGTGCATCGGCGACGCCTTCGACGCCACCGTCGCCCGCTTCCCCGACCGCGAGGCCCTGATCGTCCGCCATCAGCAGTTGCGCTACACCTGGCGACAACTGGCCGATGCGGTCAACCAGCAGGCCCGCGCTCTGATGGCCCTGGGCGTGCAGGTCGGCGACCGCTTAGGGATCTGGGCACCCAACTGCGCCGAATGGTGCATCACCCAGTTCGCCAGCGCCAAGATCGGCGCGATCCTGGTCAACATCAACCCGGCCTACCGCACCAGCGAACTGGAATACGCCCTGGGCCAGTCGGCCTGCCAGTGGGTGATCTGCGCCGACGCCTTCAAGACCTCCGACTACCACGCGATGCTGCTGGACCTGGTGCCCGAGCTCGGCGCCTGCCGAGCGGGCGAGCTACAAAGCGCGCGCCTGCCCGCGTTGCGCGGGGTCATCAGCCTGGCGGCCACGCCACCTGGTGGCTTCCTGGCCTGGTCGGCGTTGCAGGCCCGTGCCGGTGAAACCGCCCCCGGGCAACTGGCCGCGCGCCAGGCCAGCCTGCACCGGCACGCGCCGATCAACATCCAGTACACCTCCGGCACTACCGGGTTTCCCAAGGGCGCGACCCTCAGCCACCACAACATCCTCAACAACGGCTACATGGTCGGCGAAAGCCTCGGATTGACCGAGCACGACCGGCTGGTGGTGCCGGTGCCGCTGTACCACTGCTTTGGCATGGTCATGGCCAACCTCGGCTGCATGACCCACGGCAGCACCCTGATCTACCCCAATGACGCCTTCGATCCGCTGCTCACCCTGCAGGCCGTGGCCGAAGAACGCGCCACCGCCCTGTACGGCGTGCCGACCATGTTCATCGCCGAGCTCGATCACCCGCGTCGCCATGAGTTCGACCTGTCCAGCCTGCGCACCGGGATCATGGCTGGCGCCACCTGCCCGATCGAGGTGATGCGCCGGGTAATCGACGAGATGCACATGGGCGAGGTGCAGATCGCCTACGGCATGACCGAGACCAGCCCGGTGTCGTTGCAGACCGGCGCCGCCGACGACCTGGAGCGCCGGGTGACCAGCGTCGGCCGCACCCAGCCGTGGCTGCAGAGCAAGGTGATCGATAGCGCAGGCACTACCCTGGCACGCGGCGAGATCGGCGAGCTGTGCACCCGCGGCTACAGCGTGATGCTCGGCTACTGGGACAACCCCAAGGCCACCGCCGAGAGCATCGACGCCGAGGGCTGGATGCACACCGGCGACCTGGCGGTGATGGACGAACAGGGATACGTGCGCATCGTCGGGCGCAGCAAGGACATGATCATCCGCGGTGGCGAGAACATCTATCCGCGGGAGCTGGAGGAGTTCTTCTTCACCCACCCGGCGGTGGCCGACGTGCAGGTGATCGGCATCCCCTGCAGCCGCTATGGCGAGGAGATCGTCGCCTGGATTCGCCTGCATCCGGGGCAGACCCTGGGCGAGGAAGAACTGCGTGAATGGGCGCGGGCGCGCATCGCGCATTTCAAGGTGCCGCGCCATTTCCGCTTCGTCGATGAATTCCCGATGACGGTGACCGGCAAGGTGCAGAAGTTCAGGATGCGCGAGATCAGCATCGAGGCGCTGGCGGGCGGGCAGGGGCGGTAGCCGCCCTCAGCTTCAGGCCTGGGCCCGCGCGCCGTTGAGAAACAACTGTTCCACGGTCTGCGCGGTGTTGGCGCTGGCCGCGCGGCCACGGCGTTCGGCATCGACCATGCCGTAGATCATGGTCATGAACATTTCGGTGAACACCGCCGCGCTGATGTCGATGCGCAGCACGCCCAGTTGCTGGGCGCGCAGGAAGAACGCGTCCATGGCCTGGGTGTAGGCCTGCCAGCGCAGATCCTCGGCGTTGTTGAGCAAGGTGTCGGGGCGGTACTGGAACATCAGGAACACCAGCATTTCGCGGTGCTTGAGGTGCTCGGCGATCAGGTGGCGAATGCCGACCAAGGGTTCGGTGCGTTCCAGGTCGGCTTCCTGGATGACCTGGTTGAGCACGTGCTCGCCGTGGTCCTCGAGCAGGTTCACCAGATTTTCGCGGGTACCGCAGAAGCGGTGCAGGGTGGCCTTGCTGACCCCGGCGGTTTCCGCCAGCTCTTTCAGGGTGGCGCGGGGATGAACGACAATGGCATGGGCCAGCGCCTTGAGCAGGCGTTCTTCTTGGAGGGATCTGCGCATAGGGACCTCAGTCGGGGTTCGGCTGTCGGGCAGGCGAAAAGAGACGAAAGATCCAATACTGTATCATATGAGACGAATAAATCTCATGATTTGAACAATTCATCGCGGGTCAAGGCTGCTCCACCGTGGGAGCAGCCTTGACCCGCGATGGGAACGTCAGATCGGATAATGCTTCAGCTCACGGGCGATCAGCATCCGCTGGATCTCGCTGGAGCCCTCGTAGATCTGGGTGATCCGAGCATCCCGATAGTACTTCTCCACCGGATAGTCTTCCAGGTAGCCGTAGCCGCCATGCACCTGGATCGCCATCGAGCAGACCCGCTCGGCCATCTCGGAGGCAAACAGCTTGGCCTGGGAGGCCTCCGACAGGCAAGGCTTGCCCGCGCTGCGCAGACGCGCGGCGTGCAGGATCAGCAGGCGGCTGGCGTTGATCTGCACCTGCATGTCGGCCAGCAGGTTGGCGATGCTCTGGTGCTCGTTGATCGGCTTGCCGAACTGGATGCGCTCGCGGGAGTAGGTCAGTGCCGCCTCGAAGGCCGCGCGGGCGATGCCCAGGGCCTGGGCGGCGATACCGATGCGCCCGCCTTCGAGGTTGGACAGGGCAATGGCCAGGCCCTTGCCGCGCTCGCCGAGCAGGTTGGCGGCCGGGATGCGGCAGTTGTCCAGGGTCACCGCGCAGGTGTCGGAGGCGCGGATGCCCATCTTGTGTTCGCTGCGGTCGACCTTGAACCCAGGGTTGTCGGTGGGCACCAGGAACGCCGAGAGGCCTTTCTTGCCCAGCTCCGGGTCGGTCACGGCGAAGACGATGGCCAGCTTGGCGCGGCGGGCATTGCTGACGAACTGCTTGGCGCCATTGATCACCCACTGGCCATCGACCAGTTCGGCGCGGGTGCGCAGGTTGTGGGCCTCGGAGCCGGCCTGGGGCTCGGTCAGGCAGAAGCAGCCGATCACCTCGCCGCTGGCAAGTGGCGGCAGCCAGGCCTGCTGTTGTTCAGGCGTGCCGTAGGCCAGCAACGGGCCACAGCCCACCGAGTTGTGGATGCTCATCAGCGCCCCGATGGCGCCGTCGCCGGCGGCGATCTCCTCGACCGCCAGGGCATAGGCGACGTAGTCGGTGTAGCTGCCGCCGAAGTCTTCCGGCACCACCATGCCGAGCAGGCCCAGCTCGCCCATCTTGCGTACCACGTCGTCATCGATCCAGGCGGCTTTCTCCCAGGCCTGGGCATGGGGGGCGATCTCGCCGCGGGCGAAGTCGCGCGCCATGTCGCGGATCATGATCTGTTCTTCGCTCAGTTCCAGGTCTTGCATCTGTGTACTCCCGGGCTCACAGGCCTTCGAAGAATTGGTCGACGCGCTGCGCGGTGAGTTCGCCCAGGGTCGGCGGGTTCCAGCGCGGCTGCTTGTCCTTGTCGATGATCAGGGCGCGCACGCCCTCGATGATGTCGCCGTGGGCGAACCACTGGCGGTCGATGTGCAGTTCCATGGCGAAACAGTCTTCCAGGCTCAGGTGGCGGCCACGGCGCAGCAGCTCCAGGGTCACGGCCATGGCCAGCGGCGAGCGGGTTTCCAGCAGGGCGGCAGTCTCCAGCGCCCACGGGTGGCTGTCGCCGATGGTCACGGCGCGCAGCTGTTCGATGATGCTGGGCAGGTCGGGCAGGGCGAAGAAGTGGTCGATCACCGGGCGCAGGCGCGCCAGCGGGGCGTCCTCGAGCACCTGGGTGCCGAGCTTGGCCAGCAGGCCCTGCAGGTCCTTGAGCGGGTGCTCGCCGAACACCAGGCGGTCCAGGCCTTCATCCAGCGCGGCCAGCCTGGTGCTGTCCAGATACCAGTCGGCGAGGCCGCAGTACAGGGCGTCGGCGGCCTTGACCTGGGTACCGCTGACGCCCAGGTAGATGCCCAGCTCGCCGGGCACGCGGGACAGGAAGTAGCTGCCGCCGACGTCCGGGAAGTAGCCGATACCCACCTCGGGCATCCCTAGGCGGCTGCGCTCGGTGACGATGCGCAGGTCGCAGCCCTGGGCCAGGCCCATGCCGCCGCCGAGGGTGAAGCCATCCATCAATACCAGCACCGGCTTGCGGTAGCGGTGCAGGCACAGGTCCAGGGCATATTCCTCGACGAAGAAATCCTCGTGCAGCTTTTCGCCGGCCTTGAAGCTGTCGTGCAGCGAGCGGATGTCGCCGCCGGCGCAGAAACCCTTGGGCCCCTCGCCACGCAGCATCACGGCCTGCACCTGCGGGTCCTGCGCCCATTGGTCGAGGTGCTGCTGCAGGCTGCGCACCATGTCCAGGGTCAGGGCGTTGAGGCCGGCTGGGCGGTTGAGGGTGAGGTGGCCAATGTGGTTGCGGACCTCGGCCAGTACCTGATCCGTTGCCGAGGGTTGAGCGTGCGCGGTCATCGCGGTCTCCCTGCTTTGTTATTGATTTTCCAAGTGAAGTCCTGGAGTGCGCGAGCGGATCGGTCGATCCTGTCATGCAAAATTACCTTGCACAATTGGCAAATCTGCAGGGCTGCCCTGCATTTTTGTCGTCACGCGCGCTCTTGGCCGAGGCACCCACTGTAGCAACTACCGGTTACCTGTAGGAGCTTGCCCCGCGATGGCGTCGCTACAGGCGGAACGATGGTCGCCTCTCACCCCGAAGGGTGATAGCCGCCCCGTCCCCCCCATGAAACAATCCCGTCCAGCACTCACCCTGGCGGGGAAGACAATAATGAGCAATGCCCAGCTGAATTCGCCCGACTGGTATGCGCAGATGGCCCGCGTGGTCGACGCCATCGGCACCCCAGGCTTCGTCGAGGCACTGTTCGCCGCGCTCAACCAACTGGCAGCGTGCCAGGCCATCACCGTGTTCCTGTATCCGCGCAAGGGCCTGCCGTCGGCGCTGTTCGCCAAGGACGACGAGGGGCCCTGGCTGCCCGAGGGCAACGTGCAGAAGTACCTCGAAGGCTACTACCTGCTGTGCCCGTTCTACCGCGCCTGTATGGACGGCGTGCCCGCCGGTTGCTATCGCCTGAGCGATGTCGCCCCCGACCACTTCAAGCGCAGCGAGTACTACACCTCGTTCTACCAGCACGCGCACCTGGAGGACGAACTCAACTACCTGGTGCCGCTGGACGCCCAGCTGACCATCGCCGTGGCCCTGGGCAGCACCCGCCGCCTGGGCAGTCGCCAGGTGGCCGAGCTCAAGTGCGTCGCCGCCTGGGTGGCGGCGGTGGTGCGCCGGCACTGGGGGCAGCTGGATGCCGAGGCCCTGGGCGGGCGCTTCGAAAGCGCGCTGGGGCGGCAGATCAACGCCGCGCTGAACAACTTCGGCTCGTCCTTGCTCACCGAGCGTGAGTGCCATGTCGCCCAGTACCTGCTGCGCGGCCATTCCACGCGTTCGCTGGCCGAGCGCCTGGGCATCAGCGAAGACACGGTCAAGACCCACCGCAAGAACCTCTACGCCAAGCTCGATATCGCCACCCAGGCCGAGCTGTTCTCGCTGTTCATCGCCTCGCTGGCCCAGGCCCAGGAAGGCTTGAGCAAGGACCCGCTGGAAAGCTACCTGCGACGGCGCTGACCCACCGCTTCACCTCATCCAGACAACGACAATCACCGGCCCGGGTGTGGCCGGAGGGGAGACCTGCGTGCATACGAAAAGCGATTGGCTGCAGCGCGCCGCGCGGCAAAGCTTCATCACCACCGCATTGATTGACGGGCGCCCGGTGGCGGCCCGCGACGGCGCCACCTTCGCCGCCATCAACCCGGCGACCGAGCAGTGCCTGGCCCAGGTCGCCGCCTGTGCCGACAGCGAGATCGACCAGGCGGTGAGCGCCGCCCGCCGCGCCTTCGAGCACGGTCCCTGGGCACGCATGGCGCCGGCCGAGCGCAAGCGCGTACTGCTGCGCCTGGCCGAGCTGATGTTGGCCCACCGCGAGGAACTGGCGCTGCTCGACTCGCTGAACATGGGCAAGCCGGTGATGGATGCCTACACCATCGATGTGCCCGGCGCGGCCCAGGTGTTCGCCTGGTATGGCGAGGCGCTGGACAAGCTCTATGACCAGGTCGCCCCGACCGCCGCCAGCGCGGTGGCGATGATCAGCCGCGGGGCGTTGGGCGTGGTCGGCGCGGTGGTACCGTGGAACTTCCCGCTGGACATGGCCGCCTGGAAGGTCGCCCCGGCGCTCGCCGCAGGCAACAGCGTGGTGCTCAAGCCCGCCGAGCAGTCGCCATTCTCGGCCCTGCGCCTGGCCGAGCTGGCCCTGGAGGCCGGGTTGCCGGAGGGCGTGCTCAACGTGGTACCGGGCCTGGGCGAAACCGCTGGCCGTGCCCTGGGCCTGCACCCGGACGTGGATTGCCTGGTGTTCACCGGTTCCACCCAGGTGGGCAAGTACTTCATGCAGTATTCGGCGCAGTCGAACCTCAAGCAGGTGTGGCTCGAATGCGGCGGCAAGAGCCCGAACCTGGTGTTCGACGATTGCCGCGACCTCGACCTGGCGGCGCAAAAGGCCGCGTTCGGCATCTTCTTCAACCAGGGCGAGGTGTGCTCGGCCAATTCGCGGCTGTACGTGCAGCGCTCGATCCACGACGAGTTCGTCGAGCGTCTGCTGCGCCAGGCCCGTGAATGGCTGCCCGGCGACCCGCTGGACCCGGCCAGCCGTGCCGGCGCCATCGTCGATGCCACGCAGACCGCGCGTATCGAAGCCGCCATCGGCCAGGCCCGGGAGCAGGGCGCACGACTGCGCTGCGGCGGTGAGCGCCTGAGCGTGAACGGCTCGCGCAACTTCATCACGCCAACGATCTTCACCGACGTGCGCCAGGACATGGCCCTGGCCCGTGACGAGATCTTCGGCCCGGTGCTGGCGGTCAGCACCTTCGACGACGAGGAGCAGGCCATCGCCCTGGCCAACGACAGCGTTTATGGGCTGGCCGCGTCGGTGTGGAGCGACGATCTCAACCGTGCCCACCGCGTGGCCCGACGGCTCAGGGCCGGCACGGTGTCGGTCAACACCGTCGACGCCCTGGATGTGACCGTGCCGTTCGGTGGTGGGCGCCAGTCCGGTTTCGGTCGCGACCTCTCGCTGCATTCGTTCGACAAGTACACCCAGCTCAAGACCACCTGGATCCAGCTGCGCTGATATTCACCCGAGGAGAACAACAATGAACGCACCCATCACCCCGGCGACCGGCAAACGCGATACCCGCGACTACCAGGCTGGCGACGCCGCCCACCACATTCACGCCTTCCTCGACCAGAAGGCGCTCAACGCCGAGGGACCGCGGGTCATCACCCGCGGCGAGGGCCTGTACCTGTGGGACAACGACGGCCGCCGCTACCTGGACGGCATGTCCGGCCTGTGGTGCACCCAGCTCGGCTATGGCCGCAAGGACCTGACCGCCGCCGCCGCCGCGCAGATGGACCAGCTGGCCTACTACAACATGTTTTTCCATACCACCCACCCGGCGGTGATCGAGCTGTCCGAGCTGCTGTTCAGCCTGCTGCCCGGCCACTACAGCCACGCCATCTACACCAACTCCGGCTCCGAGGCCAACGAGGTGCTGATCCGCACCGTGCGCCGTTACTGGCAGGTGGTCGGCCAGCCGCGCAAGAAGATCATGATCGGCCGCTGGAACGGCTACCACGGCTCGACCCTGGCGGCCACGGCGTTGGGTGGCATGAAGTTCATGCACGAAATGGGCGGGTTGATCCCGGATGTGGCGCATATCGACGAACCGTACTGGTTCGCCGCGGGTGGCGAGCTGACCCCGGCGGAATTCGGCCGCCGTTGCGCCCAGCAACTGGAGGAGAAGATCCTCGAACTGGGCGCCGAGAACGTTGCGGGCTTCATCGCCGAGCCGTTCCAGGGCGCCGGCGGCATGATCTTCCCGCCCGAGAGCTACTGGCCCGAGATCCAGCGCATCTGCCGCCAGTACGACGTGCTGCTGTGCGCCGACGAGGTGATCGGTGGTTTCGGCCGCACCGGCGAATGGTTCGCCCACCAGCACTTCGGCTTCGAGCCGGACACCCTGTCCATCGCCAAAGGTCTGACCAGCGGCTACGTGCCCATGGGCGGCCTGGTGCTGAGCAAGCGTATCGCCGAGGCTTTGGTGGAGCGGGGCGGGGTATTCGCCCACGGCCTGACCTATTCCGGCCACCCGGTGGCGGCGGCGGTAGCTATTGCCAACCTCAAGGCCTTGCGCGACGAGGGTATCGTGCGCCGGGTCAAGGACGACACCGGCCCGTACCTGCAGCGCATCCTGCGCGAGGTGTTTGCCGATCACCCGTTGATCGGTGAAGTACAGGGCACCGGCCTGGTGGCAGCCTTGCAGTTCGTCGAGGACAAGGCCACGCGCAAGCGCTTCGCCAACGAGAACGACCTGGCCTGGCAGTGCCGCACCTTTGGTTTCGAGGAAGGCGTGATCATTCGCTCGACCCTGGGGCGGATGATCATGGCGCCGGCCCTGGTGGCCAGCCGTGGCGAGCTGGACGAACTGGTGGAGAAGACGCGTATCGCGGTGGACCGTGTAGCACGATCGGTGGGCCGAGGCTGAAACCCGGGGCGCGCAGGCGCCCCTTCGCCGGCAAGCCGGCTCCCACAGGGTCCGCGCAATTCGTGAGTTCCGCGCTGTACCTGTGGGGGCCGGCTTGCCGGCGAGGGGTTGCGTAGCAGCCCCAGTGACGCGAACTGACAGACATTACCCTTTCGCCCGTGATGGTTTCAGCGCCGCTCGCGCTGGCGCAGCGCCGTCACCGTCTCACCCGCGACCCCCCAGTTGTCGGTGGGCACCTCCTCGATGACCACGAAAGTGCTTGCCGGTGGCTTGTTCAGCACCTGTTCCAGCAAACGCGTGGTGCCTTCGATCAGCTGGCGTTTGTGTTCGGCCGTGACGCCTTCTTCGGTGACGCGGATATGGACATAAGGCATGTGCGTGGCTCCCGTTTCAGTGCCAGGTGCCGGCGGTGCTGCCACCGTCGACGGGCAGCACGGCGCCGCTGACGAAGCGCGCGTCGGTCAGGTACAGCACGGCGTTCACCACGTCCTCGGGCTGGCCGGTGCGTCCACTCGGCGACAGTGCGCCGAGGCCTTCGGTGCTGCCGTTGTGCAGCGGGGTGTCGATGATCCCCGGGGCCACGGCGTTGACCTGCACGCCGCTGGCAGCCAGTTCAAGCGCCAGGCCCTTGACCGCCTGGTTCAGCCCGCCCTTGACCAGCACCGGCAACAGTGCCGGCACGCGGGTGTCCGGTTGCAGCGCCACCGAAGCGGTGATCGCGACGATATGCCCGTGCCCTTGGGCCTTCATCACCCGGGCGGCGGCCTGGGCGGGGTAGAAGAAGCCCTTGAGGTTGGTGCCGACCAGCGCGTCGACATCGGCCTCGGTGTAGTCGGTCACAGGTTTCGGGATGAAGATGCCGGCGTTGTTGACCAGGATATCGACCCGGCCAAAAGCTTCCTGGGCGGCGGCGAACAACCGCTCTGCGGTGGCTTTCTCGGCGATGTCGCCGGCCACGCCGATAAAGCCACGCGGGTTGCCCAGGCGGGCGGCGGCCTCGTCCAGGCGAACCTGGGTGCGGGCGTTGCCGACCACGTTGTCGCCACGCTCGAGGAAGGCCTGGGCCAGGGCGAAGCCCAGGCCGCTGGAGGCGCCGGTGATGATGACGGTTCTTGCGGTGCTCATGGGGGAAATCTCCGGTGAGTCGAGCCAGTGCGCGGGTGTGCAGCCACTCTAGGCTGTAACGCCGACTTGAAAAATGAGGCGTGTGGCATTTCAATCGATACATCATGTAATCAATCGAGCCACCCATGACCCGCCACTTCGATGATCTGCAACTGGGCAGCCTGGAGCTGTTCTGCCTTGCCGCCGATGCCGGCAGCTTTACCGAGGCCGCGACCCTCGCCAGTGTCACCCCCGCGGCGGTGAGCCGTTCGGTGGCGCGACTGGAGGAACGCCTGGGCGTGCGCCTGTTCGTGCGTACAACCCGGCAGATGCGCTTGAGCGAGGCCGGCCAGGCCTACTACCAGCATTGCCGCCAGGCGCTGGGCCAACTGGTCGAGGCCGAGCGCCAGGTCACCGGCGGCCAGCTCGAGCCCGCAGGCTGCCTGCGCATCAGTGCGCCGACGCCTTACGCTCACCACCGCCTGTTGCCACTGCTGCCGCGTTTTCGCCAACGCTATCCGCGGGTGCAAGTGGATGTGCACGTGAGCAACCGCAACGTCGATTTCGCCGAAGAGCATTTCGACCTGGCGATTCGCGGACGCGCACCGGCCGACTCGCGGCTGGTGGCCCGGCGCCTGGAGGATGCCGAGCTGGTGGTGGTCGCCACCCCGGGCTACCTGGCCCAGGCCGGTGTGCCACAGACCCTTGAGGACCTGGCCGGGCACCAGTGCATCCAGTTCGAACTGCCCAGCAATGGCCGGCGTCCGCCCTGGAGTTTTCGTCGCGAGGGGCAATGGGTCGAACTGGAAACCCAGGGCGCCTTGACCTGCCTGGGCGATTTTCTCGCCACCACCACCCTGGTGCGTCATGGCGGCGGGCTGATGCAGGCCTACCGCTTCACCGTGCAGGACGCCCTGGACAGCGGCGAGCTGGTGGAGGTGCTGGCCGGGCATGGCGGCACATCGCGGCCGTTCATGCTGGTCTATCCCCAGGCCCGCCACATGCCGCTGAAGGTCCGCGTGTTCATCGACTTCCTGGTGGCCGAGGTGGGTCTGCCGTTGGGCTGAAGCCCTGTGGCGCCGACCTTGGCGGACTATGCTCTGAGCAGCTCCGGCAATCGGCCGGTTGGGCCTCTCGCGGGCTCTGGTGTAAGCTCTCCCGGTCCTTCTCACGAGACCGCCGCATGACCTCGCCCAGCCCGCGCCTGGACTGCCTGCTCACCGGCAGCGCCCGGCCATTCACCCGCCCAGGTTCCCTCAGCGCCATCGACAAGCAACCCCGCCAAGGCCCCTTGCGGGTGACCTTGCTCGGTATCGCCGGTGACGAACAGGGCGATCTGCGCGTGCACGGCGGCGTCGAGAAGGCCATCCACCACTATCCCCGCGATCACTACCCCGATTGGGTCGCGGAACTCGGCGAACACCCCTTGCTGACCCGGCCCGGTGCCTTCGGCGAGAACTTCAGCAGCAGCGGCTGGCGCGAGGCCGATGTGTGCCTGGGCGACCGTATCCGCGTCGGCACGGCATTGCTGGAGATCTCCCAGGGGCGCATGCCGTGCTGGAAGCTCAACGACCGTTTCGACGTGGCGCAGATGGCGCTGCGGGTGCAGCAGAGCGGACGCACCGGCTGGTACTACCGGGTGCTGGAGGAGGGCGAGGTACAGGCGGGCGATGCCCTGCAACTGGTCGAACGGCCCTATGGCCAGTGGTCGGTGGCGCGGCTTTCGGCGGTGCTGTTCGACAAACAGCTGGAGCCCGGCCTGTTGCGTGAATGCCTGGAACTGCCACTGGTGCCGAACTGGCGCCGGACCCTGGAAAAGCGCCTGGAGCAACGCCAGGTCGAGGACTGGACTTCGCGCCTGCACGGCCGCAGCGACAGCTGAACGGCATCGCGCAGAACATCTACCCACACAAGGAATGCCCCATGGCCTTCGAACTGGATGATCGCCTGGTCATCGGTGTCGCTTCCAGCGCCGTGTTCGACCTGAGCGAGTCGGACGCCGTGTTCCGCCGCGACGGTGAAGCGCAATACCGCAAGTACCAGGAGCAGCACCTGGATGAGCCGCTGGGCAAGGGCATCGCCTATCCCTTCATCAAGCGCCTGCTGGCGCTCAATGACCTGCGCGGCGACCCCGAGGACCCGTTGGTGGAGGTGGTATTGCTGTCGCAGAACGACCCGGACACCGGCATGCGGGTGATGAAGACCATTGGTCACTACGGCTTGAACATGACCCGGGCGATTTTCACCCAAGGCCGCTCGCCGTATGAGTACATCCCGGCGTTGAACATCGCGCTGTTCCTGTCCGCCGACAAGCAGCACGTGGACGCCGCGATCAAGGCTGGTTACCCGGCGGGGCAGGTGCTGGATTCGAAGTTCGACGACGATGAAAGCGACGATAACCTGCGCATCGCCTTCGACTTCGACGGTGTGCTGGCCGGCGATGAGTCGGAAGCGGTGATGCAGTCGGGCGGCCTGGGCAGCTTCCACGCCCATGAAGTGATCAATGTCACCCAGCCGCACAACCCCGGCCCGCTCAAGGAGTTCTTCGTGCGCATTGCCCGCATCCAGGCGGCCGAGGAGCAGCACAAGCTGGCCAATCCCACTTACGAGAACCGCCTGCGAGTGTCGATCGTCACGGCGCGCAACGCACCTTCACACGAGCGGGCGCTCAATACCCTGAAAAGCTGGGGGGTAATGGCCAATGATGCGTTCTTCCTGGGCGGTATCGAGAAGCGCAGGGTATTGCAGGTGCTAAAGCCGCACATCTTCTTCGATGACCAGTCCGGGCACCTTAAGAGCACCAGCACGGTGGTGCCGTCGGTGCATATCCCGTTCGGTGTGACCAACCGCCCGGGCTGACCGGCGCCGCGCAAGCGGCGCCAGGTCGCCCTGGTCCGTCAGTGATCCGCCAGCCTGTCATCCTGTGACAGCAGCGCCTGGGCCAGCTCTTCGTCACTGGCCTGCAGCCCCGGATTGGCCTGGCGCACCTCGGCCAGCGCCGCTTCCAGATAGGCCCCGCGAATGGCACCTCCACTGGCGACGAAGGCCGACAGCTCGTCGCGGGCCGGGATGATCCGTTTGTCATCCTTGAAGGTCGAGTACAGCGAGGCGGAGACCCCCGCCGAGGTGGCGACGTCCCCAGCATCGACGCGGGCCAGGGCGGCACCGGCAGGGAGCAGGAGCAGCAGCGAGGGAACGAGCAGTAAGTGGCGCATGGCGAGTCCTCCGGAAAGGTGATGCCCAAGGGTGTTACTGCATGTTCATAAGAGCGGTGGCGGGTGTCAGGAGTTCCTTGAGTTGTGTTGTCCCTCCTGAACCCACCATATTTTGCTTGGCTTACTAAGGTTCTTGAAATCGGTGTGGCCGTTTTGGCTGACATTCAGCAACACTTCAACGCCGCGCACGCGCGCTTCTGTGTAGGCGCGTTCGCTTGATGCATTCCCGCTATCGCCATCGCTATCGTAGTCCGAACTCCAGTCCGAATCCGAATCCGCTGTGGTGCCATGAGTGCGTATAACCTTCGGCGAGTTCGAAGTGTCATGGGTACCTGATTGCTGACCTGGCTGAACACGTTGGCGGGAGCCTGCGGTTGAGTAGGAAGCATCGGGAACGGAAGTAGTGGCCGTTGTTCGTGAAAAATCTGCAGGAGCGCCCTTGGGCTTGCGGGTGGAGGAAACACTCGATCCTTGGGCACTGCTCTTGTTCATCCGCAGCATATGTCCTGATGGGTCAATGTGGTTAACCGGATCGCCCGCGCAATAGGCGTAAGCATTGATCCCTCCCTCAGCGAAAGGGCTCAGGCTGTCCACGGAAAAAAAACGCATCAGAATGGGGCTGTACACTCGATAGCCTTTGCCCAGCACGTAGCCCTCAAAGGGCTCATGTACCTGTGCGGTGAAGCGTAGCGCACGACCGTTGAAAGGAGTATGGCCGAAGGCTGTATAGCAAAATGCCGTTCCATCATGTGTGTTCTGATGCCTCACGATAGAACCTTGAGTGTCGATGGCCAGGATCGCTGAGTACTGCGTTAGTCGTCGGTAGAGTTCCATGGCTGTGCTGTCCGAAGGGTAATGCGGTGACATTGAGCGAGTTTCTGTTCTCCGACAACTGGCAAAATTGATAGTAATCCCAAGCCCTATTCGCAAACGCCGCTGGCCGTCTGCACATTCAGGGCGAGATGTTCATCCTGCACCATGACCGCAAGGGCGGTGAAGCGTATGTGCTGATGCGTTCGAACTGATCAGTTGCCAGCGTGAGCTCAGTTTGCCCACATTGACCTCGGCCTTTGCCCATGATTTGCTCGCTGTCCTGCAGCCTGCCAATCAAAGGAACCGGATGCCATGGCCGAATACACGCTCCACTGCTTTGCCGAGTCGGGAAACGCCTACAAGGTAGCGCTGATGCTGGAACTCACCGGCCAGGACTGGGCGCCGGTGTTCGTCGACTTCTTCCATGGCCAGACCCGTGGGCAGGACTGGCGTGACGCGGTCAACGA
Organism: Pseudomonas sp. WC1; assembly: GCF_050586565.1. Taxonomy (NCBI): domain Bacteria; kingdom Pseudomonadati; phylum Pseudomonadota; class Gammaproteobacteria; order Pseudomonadales; family Pseudomonadaceae; genus Pseudomonas; species Pseudomonas sp. WC1. Next base: position 24,470 of record NZ_JBOBDQ010000059.1, on the reverse strand, counting down.
GCAAGGGGAGGTGCCGGTGCTGGAGCATGCCGGCGAGAAGCTTACCCAATCGGCGCTGATCCTCGACTACCTGGCCGAGCGCAGCGGCCAGTTCGGCCCGCGGGACGATCACGAGAAGCGCGAGATCTGGCGCTGGATGCTGTTCGACAACCACAAGTTCACCAGCTACTACGCGGCGTTGCGCTTCATCTACTGCCTGAAGCAGATGGGCGAGTCGGATGTCACCCGCTTCCTGCGCGAGCGGGCCAGGGCGGCCTACCAGATCGTCGATGCGCACCTGGCGAAGACGCCGTTCATGGTGGGCGGGCGGCTGACCATCGCCGATCTTTCGCTGGCGGGCTATATGTACATGCCCGAGGATACCGGCCTGGCAGTTACCGAGTTCGGGCATATCGAAGCCTGGAAGCAGCGAATCCAGGACATGCCAGGGTGGAAACACCCCTATGACCTGATGCCGAAAGCCGCTGGTTGAGGCAACGCCAGACCAGCAGATACAGGCTTGCCTTGCGATAGGGCACACGGTAAGCAGGTTGACAGGCCTGGCATTTTTGTCAGTTGCGGGCTAATGAAGTTGCCTGCACAGTCATGCGGACAGGAACCTTGTTCAGGAGTGTGCATGTCAGTATCAACTGTTAGTAGCTCGAAAATGGCCCTGCTGGCCACCGACCGGCACGGTTCGGTGCTGCACCTGCATGCATTGCCGGTTATTCCCCCAATGCCCTATACCGCTTTTGGTTATCGGCTGCCTGCCATTGGGCTGTCCTCGGTAATGGGTTTCAATGGCCAGTTGCAGGAGCAGACGTTACTGGGGTATTTACTCGGAAATGGCTATCGGCTGTACAGCCCAGTGTTAATGAGGTTTATGTCGCCCGATAGTTTAAGTCCTTTTCGCGCAGGTGGTTGCAATGCATATGCTTACTGTGGCAATGATCCCGTGAATGCTATTGATCCGTCAGGTCACAGGCGGCTAAAGCCAAAAAAGGCAATGTTGATAGATACTCGGAAATCCACCTCGCTATCTATTGAGGGCGAAGATTTTTCCCCAAGTAATCAGGAAGCTTGGGAGAAGCCCGGAAATACGGCGAATTTTTCTCTTGGGCCAAAACGGGATACTACCGCTATCGAAAGAAGTAAGCTGTTGGTGTATGTAGTTTCTGGCGAAGAATTTTATGTAAGAGGAGTTGATCTCAAAGAATTTGACACGATTGTACGGGAAGTCTCGGCGCGCGGTAAGGCTACATACCGGCCCGCTAGCGAAGCTGAGGTGAAGAATTATAATGAGCCGTTCGATAGGCTTGGCGATATCTTTGAGGCTGGTGAGAATCAATATCGTGATGCTTTTGATGTTGATAATGAGTTGGTCAGTCTTGTTCCGGGTAGTGCAAGAATTCGAACAGGTAAAAATTATCGTCCCCGAAAGTGAATCAAAAAGTAATGAGAATTACGCTCGTGAGAAGTGGCCTGTTTCAATAAGCCTATGTTTGCAGCTTTGGTGTCGTACAATTGAGGGTGCACTTTCTGAACGCGGCGGCCTGGGCTTTACAGTCACAAGGTATGCGCAACCGTCTTGGCCAACCTCACATATTGCGCCTTCAAATGCCCCTGCTCATCCAGCAGATACGCATCCATCACCTCCCGGACCACCGGCCCCGCCACCCGGCCGCCGGCCTCGCCGTTCTCGATCATCACCGCCACCACCAGCGCCGGCTGATCGGCCGGGGCAAAACCGACGAACAGGGCGTTATCGCGGTGGCGCTCGAGGGTCTTGTCGCGGTTATAGCGCTCACCCTGCTTGATCGCCACCACCTGCGCGGTGCCGCTCTTGCCGGCGATGCGGTACTGGGCGCCGGCGGCGGATGCGCGGGCGATGCCGCGCGGGTCGTGCATGACCATCTGCATGCCTTGGCTGACCTGGTCCCAGGCATGCTTGTCGTGCAGCACGATATCCGCCATCGGATGCGGGTCGACCGGCGCCTGGCCACCGATGGTCAGGGCCAGGTGCGGGCGGTGCCACACGCCCTTGCTGGCCAGCAGGCTGGTGGCCTGGGCCAGCTGCAACGGGGTTACCTGCATGTAGCCCTGGCCAATGCCGAGAATCAGCGTTTCGCCGGGGAACCAGGCCTGGCGCCGGGTGGCGCGTTTCCACGCCTGCGACGGCATCAGCCCCGGCGCTTCCTCGAACATGTCAAGCGAGACCTTCTGACCGAGGCCGAACTCGGCCATGTAGTCGTGCAGGCGGTCGATGCCCAGCTTGTGCGCCAGGTCGTAGAAGTAGGTGTCGTTGGAGCGCATGATCGCGCTGTACAGGTCCACCCAGCCATCGCCCGTGCGGTTCCAGTTGCGGTACTTGTGCTCGTAGTTGGGCAGCTCGTAGTAGCCGGGGTCGAACACCCGGCTGCCGGGGGTGATCACGCCGCTGTCGAGGCCGGCGATGGCCACCTCGGGCTTGACCGTCGAGCCTGGGGCGTACAGCCCGCGCAGCACGCGGTTGAACAGTGGCCGGTCGATGGAGTCGCGCAGGGCGGCGTACTGCTTGAAGCTGATGCCCTTGACAAACAGGTTGGGGTCGAACGCCGGGTTGCTGACCATCGCCAGCACGTCGCCGTTGGCCGGGTCGAGCACCACCACCGCGCCGCGCCGATCGCCCAGGGCCTTCTCGGCGGCTTGCTGCAGGTGGGCGTCGAGGCTCAGCACGATGTCCTTGCCCGGCACCGGGTCGTGATGATTGAGCACGCGCATCACCCGGCCCTGGGCGTTGGTCTCGACTTCCTCGTAGCCCACCTGGCCGTGCAGCTGGTCCTCGTAGAAACGCTCGATGCCGGTCTTGCCGATCGACTGGGTGCCACGGTAGGCGGTGCTGTCGAGGCTCTTGGCTTCCTTCTCGTTGATGCGTCCGACGTAGCCGACCGAATGGGCGAAGTGTTCGGCCAAGGGGTACTCGCGAATGAATTGCGGCTCTACCTCCAGCCCCGGCAGGCGGAACTGGTTGACCGCGATCAGGGCGATCTGCTCCTCGCTCAGGCCGACCAGCAGGGTCACCGGCTCGAACGGCTTGCGGCCGCGGCGCAGGTCCTTGTCGAACTGCTGGCGGTCGTCATCGGACAGTCCCAGGACTTGCGCCAGGTTGTCGAGCACCTTCTTCGAATCGCCGGCCCGCTCGCGGGTCATGGTCAGGTTGAAGCTGGGCTTGTTGTCGGCCAGCACCACGCCGTTGCGATCATAGATCAGGCCGCGTTCGGGCGGGATCGGCAGCACGTGCACGCGGTTGTTTTCCGACACCGCCGACTGCTGGTCATGCTGCAACACCTGCAGCACGTAGAGCCGACCTACCAGCACCGCCACCAGGCCGAGCACCAGCAGGGCGCAGGCCAGCAGCCGGCGGTTGACCAGGTGCTTTTCCTTTTCGTGGTCCTTGAGGGGAATGGGTTGCGGCATGAGCACAGGAGAGCGGCGGGTGGGGCGGCGATGCTACGCGGGCAGGCGGTGGGGCTCAAGACGGGAGCGCCGCCCTGCGCAGCCCAGGCATGGGCCTGGCCCGCAGGCAAGGGTGCTGCGGCGATCATGAAGTTTCCTTCATGTGAGCTGCGGGAAACACCTGACGCCACAACTAGGCAATGAATTCAGTTTCTCCGGTGACCTCAGCACCTTCACCTTCACCTTCACCTTCATCCTGGCGAACGCTGAGCACCACGGCACCTGCGCACAAGCCCAGCAGCCCGACGCTGGCCACCACGATATCCCCCATTCCCATGCCGGCGAGCATTAGCACCAGGCTGATACGAAACAGAGCGGTCATGGCGATCTCCAGGGCAGGGCGAGCGAAGTCCGAAGTATCACCATACCGCTCTGAAGGCCGAGGTACAGGGCAGGAGGGAGGGTTTGGCAGTGTATGCGCCTGCTTTGGCACAAAGCCCGCCACTTGACGGCATGGGCCATCCCTGATTTCATTGAAACCGGTTTCATCAACCCTGCACAAACACCTACAAGAAGGGCTCAGGGGTGGATAAAGACGCAGTTCCCGTCCGCGGGCGGGTCACTATCAGCGAGGTCGCGAAGGCGGCCGGCGTCTCCAAGGCAACCGTCTCGCGCTATATGGGCGAGGATCGGCAACTGCTCGCCGAGGCGACCGCGCAGCGGATCGAAGCCGTCGTCGAGCGCCTGGGCTATCGCCCCAACCGTATGGCCAGTGCCCTAAAGCGCGGCCGCACCGGGCTGGTCGGCATGCTCCTGGCGGATATCCGCAACCCCTATTCCGTGGCGGTGATGCACGCTGTCGAGACAGCCTGTCGCCAGCACGGCTACAGCCTGGTGGTGTGCAACACCGACTGTGACGACGCCCAGGAGCGCAGCCAGCTGCAGGCCCTGCAGTCGTATAACGTCGACGGCCTGATCGTGAACACCCTGGGCCACCGCGCCGGGGAACTGGCCAGCCTGGCCCGCGACCTGCCCATGGTGCTGGTCGACCGGCAACCGGCGGGCCTGCCGGTCGACCTGGTGGGCCTGGACAACAGCGACGCCGTCGAGCAGGCGCTCGATCACCTTGAACACAACGGTTATCGCGACATCCTCGCCGTCACCGAGCCACTCGATGGCACCAGCTCGCGGCAGGAGCGCGTGGATGCCTTCCAGGCCTCCATCGCCCGGCGCCGTGGGTTGCGCGGGCAGGTGCTGGAGGTAGGCCAGGGCCTTGCCGAACAGTTGGGCGCGTTCATCGCCGGGGCAGGGCACGGCCCGCAGGCGCTGTTCAGTTGCAATGGTGTCGCCACCCTGGAGCTGGTGCGGGTGCTGCACGCCAGGGGCGGGCCGCTGTTCCAGGACCTGGGCCTGCTGGCGCTGGACGACCTGGACTGGTACCCGCTGGTGGGCGACGGCATCAGCGCATTGGCGCAACCCACCGGGCGCATCGGCGCGGCGGCGTTCCAGTGCCTGCTGGAGCGCCTGCAAGGCAGCCCACTGCCGGCCCGGCGCCTGGATTTGCGCGCGCAGCTCATTGCGCGGGGCTCTACCCGATCACACCACTGACGGCGTCCCGGACGCCGTTGTTGCCGGGAAAAAATGAAACCGGTTTCATCTACAAGAACAAGGACTACCACGATGCGTACGCACACTGTTTCCATCAGCTTGTCGAGTTTCGGTGCCGATGCCGTGAGGCGGTTCGGTCAGGCCAGTTACCTGCCGTTGCTCGCCGCGGCCGGGGCGCGGCGGGTGGAGTGGCGCGAGGAGCTGTTCGACACCGCGCCTGACGCCGCAAGCCTGGCCAACCTGGCCGCCGAGCATGGCCTGCAGAGTCTCTATTCCACGCCACTGGAACTGTGGCGCGAGGACGGCAGCCTGGAGCCCGCGATTGCCCAGCGCCTGCAGTTGGCGGGTGAGATCGGCGCGGTGGCGCTCAAGGTGTCGCTGGGTCATTACCAGGCTGGCTGCGATTTGCCGGCGCTGGCGCCACTGTTGCAACACAAGACGGCGCTGTACGTGGAAAACGACCAGACGCCCTACGGTGGACGGCTGCCGACCTTGGTGAAGTTTTTTCGCGAGGCCCAGGTCCAGGGCGTGGCGCCGGGCATGACCTTCGACATCGGCAACTGGTACTGGCACGACGAGTCGCCGCTGCTGGCCGCGCAATTGCTGGGGCATTGGGTGCGCTACGTGCACTGCAAGGCGGTGGCGCGCCGCGCCGACGGGCGCCTTGTGGCCGTGGTGCCCGAGGACCTCGACCTGGCCCAGTGGCGCGAATTGATGACGCATTTCGCCCCGGGCCTGCCGCGTGCCATCGAGTACCCCCTGGCCGGCGAGGACCTGCTGGCACTGACGGCGCGCCAGGTCGCGCAACTGGCCGAGCTGGAAGGGCAGGTGTGCCATGGCTGAGCATGATGTGCTGTGCTTCGGTGAAACCATGGCCATGTTCGTGGCGGCGCAGCCGGGCAACCTGGCCCAGGTCGAGGGCTTCGGCAAACGCATCGCCGGTGCCGACAGCAACGTGGCCATCGGCCTGTCACGCCTGGGCCTGCGGGTGCAATGGCTGAGCCGGGTCGGCGACGACTCGCTCGGTGCCTTCGTGCTCGACAGCCTGCGCCGCGAAGGCCTGGACTGTTCCAGTGTCGAGATCGATGCCGGGCACCCCACGGGGTTCCAGCTCAAGGAGCGCTGCGACGATGGCAGCGATCCGAAAGTCGAGTATTTCCGCCGTGGTTCGGCGGCCAGCCGGCTGTCGCCCGCGCTGCTGCGGCCGGCGTTGTTGCAGGCCCGGCACCTGCATGCCACGGGCATTCCGGCGGCGCTTTCAGGCAGTTGCCGCGAACTGTGTCACCAGTTGCTGGACGGCATGCGAGCCAATGGCCGCAGCATCTCCTTCGACCCCAACCTGCGTCCCTCGCTGTGGCCCGACCGCCAGACCATGGTGCGCGAGGTCAACGCCCTGGCGGCCAAGGCCGACTGGGTGCTGCCAGGGCTGGAGGAGGGGCGCCTGCTCACCGGTCGGCAGTCGCCGCAGGCCATCGCCGAGTTCTACCTAGAGCAGGGCGCGCAATACGTGGCCATCAAGCTGGGGGCCGAAGGCGCCTACTGGCGCGATGTCCAGGGTGCCCATGGCGTGGTGCCCGGCCAGCCGGTCGCCCGGGTAGTGGACACCGTGGGTGCGGGCGATGCCTTCGCCGTCGGGGTGATCAGCGCCTTGCTCGAAGGCTTGCCGCTGCGCCGCGCCGTGGCCCGCGGCAACTGGTGCGGCAGCCGCGCGGTGCAGAGCCGCGGCGACATGGAAGGCCTGCCGCAACGTCATGAACTGGACCACCACGAAAACCCTGCGCGCGAAGCACGCTGAAGCGCCGGCCTGTGCGCAACCTGATGTGACAAGAACAACAAGACCAGGAGAACACCCATGCAGATCGATCGACTCGCACCCAGACGCTGGTGGTACATCATGCCCATCGTCTTCATTACCTACAGCCTGGCCTACCTCGACCGGGCCAACTACGGCTTCGCCGCGGCCTCGGGCATGGCCGACGACCTGAAGATCACCCCGGCGCTGTCGTCGCTGCTCGGCGCGCTGTTCTTCCTTGGCTACTTCTTCTTCCAGGTGCCGGGCGCCCTGTACGCGCAGAAGCACAGCGTGAAGAAGCTGATCTTCGCCAGCCTGATCCTCTGGGGCGGGCTGGCCACGCTGACCGGGATCGTCCACGACGTCTATTGGCTGATCGCCATCCGCTTTCTCCTGGGCGTGGTCGAGGCGGCGGTGATGCCGGCCATGCTCATCTATCTGTGTCACTGGTTCACCCGCGCCGAGCGCTCGCGGGCCAACACCTTCCTGATCCTCGGCAACCCGGTGACCATCCTGTGGATGTCGGTGGTCTCGGGCTACCTGGTGCAGCAGTTCGACTGGCGCTGGATGTTCATCATCGAAGGCGCGCCGGCCATTCTCTGGGCGTTCATCTGGTGGCGCCTGGTCGATGACCGACCGGAGCAGGCCAAGTGGCTCGATGCCCGGGAGAAGGCCGCGCTGCGCGAAGCGCTGGAGGCCGAGCAGCAGGGCATCAAGCCGGTGAAGAACTATGCCGAGGCATTCCGTTCGCCCACGGTGATCATCCTGTCGCTGCAGTACTTCTGCTGGAGCATCGGTGTGTACGGCTTCGTCCTCTGGCTACCGTCGATCCTCAAACAGGCCGCCGCGCTGGACATCGTCACCGCCGGCTGGCTGTCGGCGGTGCCCTACCTGGGGGCGGTGCTGGCCATGCTCGGGGTGTCGTGGGCCTCGGACCGCCTGCAGAAGCGCAAGCGCTTCGTCTGGCCGCCGCTGCTGATCGCCGCGCTGGCGTTCTACGGCTCCTATGCCCTGGGCACCGAGCACTTCTGGTGGTCATACGCCTTGCTGGTGATCGCCGGGGCCTGCATGTACGCGCCCTACGGGCCGTTTTTCGCGATCGTTCCCGAACTGTTGCCGGCCAACGTCGCCGGGGGCGCCATGGCGCTGATCAACAGCATGGGCGCGCTGGGCTCGTTCTCGGGCTCGTATCTGGTCGGCTACCTCAATGGCGTCACCGGCGGCCCCGGCGCCTCGTACCTGTTCATGTGCAGTGCACTGCTGCTGGCCGTGGCCCTGACCGCCGTCCTCAACCCCTTGCAACAGGCGCGCCGGCACAACCTGGCGCCGAGCCGATAGGAGCCTCAGCATGAAAAAGCGCATCGTCGCCTACAAACGCCTCTCCGATGAACTGATGGCGCGCCTGCACGCGCAGGCCGAAGTGACCCTGGTGGAAGCGCCGGCCGCCGATGGCCTGGCGCGCTTGCGCGCGGCGCTGCCGGGCGCCCATGGCCTGCTGGGTGCCAGCCTGCGCCTGGACCGCGCGCTGCTCGACCTGGCGCCGCAGCTGGAGGTGATCTCCAGCGTGTCGGTGGGCGTGGACAACTACGATATCGAGGCGCTGGATCAGCGCGGGGTGCTGCTGACCAACACCCCCGACGTGCTCACCGAAACCACCGCCGACACCGGTTTCGCGCTGATCCTGGCCTGTGCCCGGCGCGTGGTCGAGCTCGATGGCTGGATTCGCGCCGGCCACTGGCGGGCCGGGATCGGGCCGGCGCAGTTCGGCTGCGACGTGCAGGGCAAGACCCTGGGCATCGTCGGCATGGGCCGTATCGGCGAAGCCCTGGCCCGACGCGCGCATGCCGGTTTCGGCATGCGCGTGCTGTACCACACCCGTCAGCCGCGGCCCGAAGTGGAGGCGCGGTTCGGCGCTGGCTATCGCAGCCTTGATGCGTTGCTGGCCGAGTCCGATTTCGTCTGCCTGTGCCTGCCGCTGACCGGCGCTACGCAAAACCTGATCGGCGCGCGCGAGCTGGCCCTGATGAAGCCCTCGGCGATTCTGGTGAACATTTCCCGCGGCCGCGTGCTCGACGAGGCGGCACTGTTGCAGGCCCTGGCCGAGCGGCGCATTCGTGGCGCCGGGCTGGACGTGTTCGTGCAGGAGCCGCTGGCGGCCGATTCGCCGCTGCTGCAACTGGACAACCTGGTGGTCACCCCGCATATCGGCTCGGCCACGCTGGAGACCCGCGAAGCCATGGCCCGCTGCGCAGTGGACAACCTGCTGGCCGCGCTGGCCGGCGAGCGGCCGACGAACCTGGTCAACCCGAGGGCGTGGGAGTTGCGTATGCGTTGAACCTGGCAAGCGTTTCGTTTGCCTGATAACAACAGCTCTTGTGTGATTTCGAGGAGTGGGGCCGCTGCGCGACCCTTTCGCCGGCAAGCCGGCTCCCACACTGACCGTGCTGCCCTAAAGCCAAGCGCCGTCCCTGTGGGAGCCGGCTTGCCGGCGAAAGGGCTGCGCAGCAGCCCCGGCCCCACCCACCAAAGGAGCGACGATTCCCGTATGACCTGATCAACAGAGAGACATCCTCATGTCCAAGGACCAACCCGCCTCCGTGCAACCGGCGCGCCGGGCGTTCCTGCGCCAATCCCTGACCCTGATCCCGGTGGCGACCCTCGCCAGCACGGGACTGGGCGGTGCAGTGCTCGCCGACAGCGCCACCCCGGCAGCCGCCGAACCGGCCCGGCCGGTTACCGCGCGCGCCTACCAGCCGACCTTCTTCACCCAGGAGGAGTGGGCCTTCGTCAGCGCCGCCGTGGCCGTGCTCATCCCCACTGATGCCCTGGGCGCGGGCGCGGCCGATGCCGGCGTACCCGAGTTCATCGACCGCCAGCTCAACACCCGCTACGGCAGTGGCGGGCTGTGGTACATGCAGGGGCCATTCCACCCCGACGCCCCCAGCGAGCTGGGCTACCAGCTCAAGCTCAACCCCCAGGAGATCTACCGGCTGGGCATCGCCGAGACCGACGCCTGGTGCAAGGCGCAGTTCGGCAAGGTGTTCGCCCAGCTCGGTCTTGCGCACCAGCAGCAGGTACTGGAAGCCCTGGACGGCGGCACGGCGACATTTGCCTCTTTGCCGGCGGCCAGCTTCTTCAACATGCTCTGGCTCAACACCCGCGAAGGCTTTTTCAGCGACCCGCTGCACGGCGGCAACCAGGGGTTGGTGGGCTGGAAGCTGGTGGGCTTCCCCGGCGCCCGCGCCGATTTCATGGACTGGGTGGAGCGCGACGAGCGTTATCCGTTCCCGCCGGTCTCCATCAGCGGCGAGCGGGGTTGAAGCATGAGCCAGATGAAAAAAGTCGATGTGGTCATCGTCGGGTTCGGCTGGGCCGGGGCAATCATGGCCAAGGAGCTGACAGAGGCCGGCCTGCAGGTGGTTGCCCTGGAGCGAGGCCCGGCCCGGGACACCTACCCGGACGGCGTCTACCCGCAGACCATGGACGAGCTGACCTACAACTCGCGCAAGAAGCTGTTCATGGACATCTCCCGCGAGACCGTGACCCTGCGCCACAGCGTCAACGACGTGGCCGTGCCGTATCGCCAGTTCGGCGCCTTCCTGCCCGGCACCGGCACGGGTGGGGCGGGGCTGCACTGGTCCGGCGTGCATTTTCGCGTCGACCCGGTTGAGCTGCGCCTGCGCAGCCACTATGAGGAGCGCTACGGCAAGGCCTTCATCCCCGAAGGCATGACCATCCAGGACTTCGGCGTGAGCTACGAAGAGCTGGAGCCATACTTCGATTTCGCCGAGAAAGTGTTCGGCACCTCCGGCACGGCCTGGTCGATCAAGGGCCAGGTGGTGGGCCGCGACAAGGGCGGCAACCCGTTCGCCGCCGACCGCTCCAGCGACTTCCCGCTGGTGGCGCAGAAGAACACCGTGTCGGCGCAACTGTTCGAGAAGGCCGCCCGTGAAGTCGGCTATCACCCCTACAACCTGCCGTCGGCCAACACCTCGGGGCCTTACACCAACCCCTACGGCGCGCAGATGGGACCGTGCAACTTCTGTGGTTACTGCAGCGGCTATGCCTGCTACATGTACTCCAAGGCCTCGCCCAACGTGAACATCCTGCCGGCCCTGCGCCAGGTGCCGAACTTCGAGTTGCGCAACAATGCCCATGTGCTGCGGGTCAACCTGACCGAGGACAAACGCCTGGCCACCGGCGTGACCTATGTCGACAGCCAGGGACGCGAGGTCGAGCAACCGGCCGACCTGGTGATCCTCGGCGCCTTCCAGTACAACAACGTGCGCCTGATGTTGCTCTCGGGCATCGGCAAGCCTTACGATCCGGTCAGCAACCAAGGCGTGGTGGGGCGCAACTTCGCCTACCAGAACATCTCCACCGTGACCGCGTTCTTCGACCGCGACAGCCACCATACCAACCCCTTCATCGGTGCCGGCGGCAACGGTGTGGCGGTGGACGACTTCAACGCCGACAACTTCGACCATGGCCCCCACGGTTTCGTCGGCGGCTCGCCGTTCTGGGTCAACCAGGCGGGCGCCAAGCCGATCTCCGGTACCAAGGTGCCACCGGGCACGCCGAAATGGGGCAGTGGCTGGAAGGCCGCGGTGGCCGACAGCTACCGGCACATGCTGTCGATGGACGCCCACGGCGCGCACCAGTCCTACCGCGACAACTACCTCGACCTGGACCCGGTGTACAAGGACGCCTACGGCCAGCCGTTGCTGCGCATGACCTTCGACTGGAAGGACAACGACGTGAAGATGAACCGCTTCATGGTCGAGCGCATGGGCAAGATCGCCGAAGCCATGGGGCCCAAGGCGATCAGCGCGGGGAAAAAGGCCTTCGGCCAGCACTTCGATGCCTCCACCTACCAGACCACCCACCTCAATGGCGGCGCAATCATGGGCACCGACCCGAAGACCAGCGCGCTCAACCGCTACCTGCAATGCTGGGACGTGCACAACGTGTTCGTGCCCGGCGCCTCGGCCTTCCCCCAGGGCCTGGGCTACAACCCCACCGGGCTGGTGGCGGCGTTGACCTACTGGTCGGCGCGGGCGATCCGCGAACGCTACCTGAAGAACCCCGGCCCACTGGTGCAGGCATGAGGAGGCCGGTCATGAAACTCAAGACACTGTTCATCGCCATGCTCGGCCTGGGTGCGAGCACCTTGCTGCACGCCGCCGACGGCGTCGATCCCGCCTTGGTCAAGCAGGGCGAGTACCTGGCCCGTGCCGGCGACTGCGTGGCCTGCCACACCGCCAAGGGCGGCAAGCCCTTCGCCGGCGGGCTGCCGATGGAGACGCCGATCGGCACCCTGTATTCGACCAATATTACCCCGCACGCCAGCGGCATCGGCCAGTACCGCTACGAAGACTTCGAGCGCGCCGTGCGCCAGGGCATCGGCAAGGATGGCAGTACGCTGTATCCGGCCATGCCATACCCATCCTATGCCCGCGTCAGCGATCAGGACATGCAGGCGCTGTATGCCTACTTCATGCACGGCGTGCAGCCGGTGGCGCAGCAGAACAAGGCCAGCGACATCCCTTGGCCATTGAGCATGCGCTGGCCGCTGGCGTTCTGGCGTGGGTTGTTCGCGCCCGAGGTCAAGCCGTTCGAAGCCGCAGGGCGTGATCCGGTGGTGGCGCGGGGTGCCTACCTGGTCGAAGGGTTGGGCCATTGCGGGGCCTGTCATACGCCACGGGCGATCACCCTGCAGGAAAAGGCATTGGATACCGCCGACGGCGACGCCTTCCTGGCCGGCAGCGCACCGCTCGAGGGCTGGATCGCCAAGAGCCTGCGCGGCGACCACAAGGACGGCCTGGGTAGTTGGAACGAGGCGCAGATCGTCGCCTTCCTCAAGACTGGCCGCAACGAGCGCACCGCAGTGTTCGGCGGCATGAGCGACGTGGTCGAGCACAGCATGCAGTACATGAGCGATGCCGACCTGACGGCCATTGCCCGCTACCTGAAGACCTTGCCGCCGAGCAACCCGGATGACCAGCCGTTCCAGGCGGACCCCAGCGTGGCCCAGGCGCTGTGGCAAGGCAATGACGGCAAGACGGGCGCGGCGTTGTACGTGGACAACTGCGGGGCTTGCCACCGTACCGACGGCCAGGGCTATGCCCGTGTATTCCCGGCGCTGGCAGGCAATCCGGTGGTGCAGGGGCAGGATGCCACCTCGCTGATCCACATCGTGCTGGAAGGCGCGACCCTCCCGGCCATGGCGAGCGCGCCGTCGACGTTCAGCATGCCCGGCTTCGCCTGGCGGCTGTCGGACCCGCAGGTGGCCGATGTGGTCAACTTCATTCGCAGCAGCTGGGGCAACCAGGCCGCGGCGGTGACCGCGGGGCAGGTGGCGGCGCTGCGCAAGGCGGCACCGCTGCCGCTCAAGGCGCAGACACTGATCGGCGATACCACGGGGATTGCGGAGCCTTGATCGACAGGCCTGATTGACAGGGAGGTGTTGTGGGAGGGGGCTTGTCCCGCGATGGCAGCTTGGCCAGATCGTTGGGCAAGCCCGCTCCCTCGGCTGCCGATTACGCCGCCGAATACCTCGAAACCACTTCAATATATGCTAATAAATTACATTTCATATAGCTCATAACCATATGAATTATATGAACTATTTTTTAGCAACTGCATGCTGGGCACATTGCTCGTAGTACGTCTGCTTGATCGCCGCCGGCTTAAGCCGCGAGCGGCTGTTGTACGTCTGCTCGGTGATCCCGAACGCCGTCATGCGCATCCATGGCTTGGCGAACTTGCGTACCTGCAACTTCTTGCGCGTGGCATACAGGGTCACCCCGGAAAGCTTGGCCTGTTGCGCCTCGGCGGCGATCTGCGCGCCCCAGCCGCATACCTGGCGATCGTTCTGGCTCAGGGCCCGGGCCTGTGCGCCGAAGGCGGTTGTGGCCAGCAGGCAGCCAGTCACGGTTGCTAGAATTACGCGCATGTTGCTGTCCTAAGCATCTGAAGGAAAACAAAGTTTGCCCGCGCTTTCGACGCCTGGGGGCCAGCAGTTTGCCGTCAGGCGATGGCCATTTGCAGTCCATCGCGGGAACGCCAGCGCAACGATTGCAGGGCCAGGGCGGCAACCCACAACACGCTGATGCCGTAGTTGAGGCGCTGGTACAGGCCGAACAGTTCACCGCCTTGCGCGGCTTTGGCCATCAGCACCACGGTGATTATCGCCAGCACCGAGCACAGCAGCGACCACCTTCCCAGCCACGGGGAGCCTGCCACGCGTTTGCCCAGCCAGATCCACATCACGCTGGCCAGGGTCAGCGAGAGGAACATCAGCAGGCCGCTGAGGTTATGCATCTGTTGCGAGAACGACGGCTCCAGCGGCGTGCAGCCCTGGTCGCAGGGGAACCAGCCGGTACCCAGGCTGCCGACAGCGTGCAACAGCACCAGCCCGGCGCTCAACCGAGCCAGCCCCGAGTACCGCCAGCGCCGCGCCAGGCCCCAGGCGAACAGGCCGAAGAGCAACGCCAGGGGGAAGTTGTTGACCCAGGGCGAGAAGCCATGGGTCGGCGCGCCGACCGCGCCGAGCTGGCTCATGGCCTGCTGCAGATGGTCGTAGCCGGGATAGGCCAGGGCGGTCAGGCCAACGCCCGCCAGCAGCCAGAGCGGGATGAGCAGGCCAGTGGCGAGCAGCAAGCGATCGAACGTCTTCATGCGGTTTCCTTCCTTGGAGAGAGCAGGTCGCAGCCTACAGCGCGGGCATGACCGATGGCCAGGCTCAATCGCCAACGAGCAGCATCACCAACAGTACGCAGGCCAGCAGCGCCAGGTAGGCCCGGGCATGCACGTGGTCGGGGATTCGCCCCAGCAAGGGCGCGGCCAGGTGCATGCCCAGCCAGGCACCGACGGTCATCACCAGGGCGGCGCGCAGGTCGATCAGTCCGAGCAGGCCGACACCCAGGTCAGCCTGACTGCTCGGTACCAGGGCATAGACCAGCGTGGCCGCCAGGGCCATGGGCAGCGACAGCGGATTGGCCATGGCGGTGGCGGTGCGCATGCTGGCGCCGCGGCGGCGCATCAGCGGCACGGTCATCACGCTGCCACCCACGCCGAGCAGCGCCGCCAGCGCGCCGATGGGCAGGCCGGCCAGGGTCGCGCTGGCATGGCTCATCGCAGCCCGGGCCTGCCCGCCTGTGCGGACAAAGCCCGGGCGCAGCCAGGCATCGAGCAGGCTGAGCAGCAGGTAGGCGATGAACAGCCCGCGCAGCCAGGCGCTGGTCACGTACAGGGCGGCCCAGGCGCCGAGCAGGGCCCCGACGGCAATGGCCGGCGCGAGGGGGCGCACCAGGTCCCAACGCAGGCTGCCGGCGCGGTGGTGGCGCCAGGTGGCCAGGGCGCTGCTGAAGATCATCACCGTGGCCGAGGTGGCCACGGCGATCTGCATGGCATGCTCCGCCACGGCCGTGCCGGCGCCGTGGCTGGTGAGCAGCAGGGCATAGAGCAGCGGCACGGCGAAGAACCCGCCGCCGAAGCCGAACAGCAAGGTGGTGACGCCGGCACACAGGCCGAACAGGCCAAGCAGGGGGTAGAGCATGGGAGCAGCCTCAGGGCCAGGACAGGGGCTCCCAGCGTAGGCGCCTGCCCCTTGGCCAGCTTGCGCCAGTTGGCCAATAATCATCGCGTTACGGCCAGAGCCTGCTGTCATGCGCAATGTTCCCCTGTCCCAGGTCGATGCCAGCCCCCGTGTGGTATTGGCCATCGCCACCGATTACCCGCCTGACACCCTGTTGCCCAGGCATGTCCATCGCCGGGCGCAATTTCTGTATGGGATGAGCGGGCTGATGGAGGTGCTGACCGACGATGGCGCCTGGGTCATTCCACCCGGCAGCGGCGTGTGGATTCCTCCCGGCAAGCCGCACCAGGTGCGCATGCGCGGCGTGAGTACCCGCAGCCTGTACATCGAGCCGGCAGCGGTGCCCCGGCCGGGTGCAGTGTGCGAGGCATTGCGGGTCGAGCCGCTGCTGCACCAGCTGTTGCTGGCCAGCGCGGAGGTGCCGGCCCTGCATGACGAGGCGGGGCGCGACGGCCTGCTGCTGGGGCTGCTGCTGCACGAGCTGGGCCAGGCCGAGCGCCTGCCGCTGTTCGCGCCGATGCCAACGGAGCCACGTTTGGCGGCCCTGTGTCAGGCGTTCCTGGCGCAGCCGTTGATTCATGCCCGCGCCGAGGCCTGGGCGCGTCAACTCAACTGCAGCCCGCGCACCTTCAGCCGGCGTTTTCGCGAGCAGACCGGGCTGTCGTTCGGCCAATGGCGCCAGCAGGCGTGCCTGATGGCGGCGGTGACACGCCTGGCGGCGGGCGAGGCGGTGACGGCCGTCGCCCTGGACCTGGGCTACGAGAGCCCCAGCGCATTTTCCAGCCTGTACCGCAAGGTCATGGGCCACACGCCCTCGACGGCGCGGCAGGGCGCATGAAAACCCGCCCGGACGTATGTGATCGTACAACTGCTTGCGCTATCATCCCGCCTGTCTTCCACAACCAGACAGACAGGGCATGACAGAGCAGCAGGTACAGGCACGGACCCGGCGCAAGCCACGCAGTCTGGCCCAGGAACTGGTCACGGTGCTGACCGAGCGCATTCGCAGCGGCCAGCTCAAGCGCGGCGACAAGCTGCCCACCGAATCGCAGATCATGGCCGAGGAAGGGGTCAGCCGCACCGTGGTGCGCGAGGCGATCTCGCGGCTGCAGGCCGCGGGCCAGGTCGAGACCCGCCACGGTATCGGCACCTTTGTGCTGGACGCCCCAAGCACCGGGGGTTTTCGTATCGACCCGGCGACCATCGTCACCCTGCGCGAGGTGCTGGCGGTGCTGGAGTTGCGCATTGCCCTGGAGATCGAGTCGGCGGGCCTCGCGGCCGAGCGTCGCAGCGACGAGCAACTGGCCGGCATGCGCGCCGCGCTGGACGAGCTCAACGAGGGCGCGGCCCATGCCTCCGATGCGGTGTCGGCGGACTTCCAGTTCCACCTGCGCATCGCCCAGGCCAGCGGCAATCACTACTTCGCCGACATCATCAATCACCTGGGCACCAGCATCATCCCGCGTACCCGGCTCAACTCGGCGCGCCTGGCCCATGACGACCAGGCGCATTACATGAGCCGGTTGATGCACGAGCACGAAGCGATCTACGAGGCTATCGCCCGACGCGACAGCGAAGGCGCCAAGATGGCCATGCGCATGCACCTGAGCAACAGCCGCGAACGCTTGCGCCAGGCCCATGAAGAGGCCGAGGCGCAGCGGGGCTGACTTCCGAGGTGGTCAAAAGCGTGGGAGCGGGCTTGCCCCGCGATGCCGGTATCAGGTCCGCTCCCACATCGTTTCCAATCGCGTTTCCAGATAATCAGACTGCCCCTTCGCTCCACTGTCCATTCACCAGCCGCCGCAGCCCCAACGGGTTGCCATCGCGCAACGCCTCCGGCAGTAAAGCCTGCGGGTAGTTCTGGTAGCACACCGGCCGCAGGAAGCGATCGATCGCCAGCGTTCCCACCGAAGTGCCACGGGCATCCGAGGTCGCCGGGTAAGGCCCGCCATGGACCATGGCGTCGCACACCTCGACCCCGGTCGGGTAGCCATTGACCAGGATGCGCCCGACTTTCTCTTCGAGCAGCGGCACCAGCCAGGCAAAGGCTTCGAGATCCTCCGGCTCGCCGATCAACGTGGCGGTGAGCTGGCCGCGCAGGCCGAGCAGGGCGGCGCGCAACTGTGCCTCGTCGGCAACCTCCACGGCCACCGTGGCCGGGCCGAACACCTCCTCCTGCAGCAGCGGGTCGGCCTCTGCCAGCAGGCGGGCATCGGCCTTGAACAACTGGGCGCGGGCCTGATCGCCTTGCTGCGGCTGCCCCGCCAGATGCTGGATGCCGGCGTGGGCCTGCAGATGTTCCAGGCCACCGACATAACTGCGCAGGCCGCCGGCATTGAGCAACGTCTGCCCGGCCTGCTGATCCAGGTGTCGGCCCAGCTCGCCCAGCAGTTGGCTGAGGCCTGGGGACTGCAAGCCGATCACCATCCCGGGATTGGTGCAAAACTGGCCGGCGCCCAGGCACACCGAGCCTGCCAGTTCGCGGGCGATGGCCTCGCCGCGCTTGGCCAGGGCGCCGGGCAGGACGATCACCGGGTTGATGCTGGACATCTCGGCGAACACCGGAATTGGTTGCGGCCGCTCGGCGGCCATGCGGCACAGCGCGTCGCCGCCTTTCAGCGAGCCGGTGAAGCCGACGGCCTGGATGGCCGGGTGCTTGACCAGCCATTCGCCGACACCACCGCCGAACACCATGTTGAACACGCCCTTGGGCATGCCGGTGCGGTCGGCGGCGCGCAGGATGGCGCAGGCCACCAGGTCGGCGGTGGCCATATGGCCGCTGTGGGCCTTGAACACCACCGGGCAGCCGGCGGCCAGGGCCGCGGCAGTGTCGCCACCGGCGGTGGAGAAGGCCAGCGGGAAGTTGCTGGCACCGAACACCGCCACCGGGCCGACCCCGATGCGCATCTGGCGGATGTCCACCCGTGGCAGCGGCTGACGCTCGGGCAGCGCCAGGTCGATGCGCGCGCCGAGGTAGTCGCCGCGACGCAGCACCTGGGCGAACAGGCGCATCTGGCTGCTGGTGCGGCCGCGCTCGCCCTGGATGCGCGCGGCGGGCAGGGCGGTTTCACGGCAGACGATGGCGACGAAGTGGTCGTCGAGTTCGTCCAGTTCGGCGGCGATGGCTTCGAGGAACTCGGCGCGGCGGGCCGGGGGCAGTTGGCGGAACGTGCTGAAGGCGTCGGCGGCGGCGCGGGCGGCACGGTCGACTTCGCCCTCGGTGGCCTGGGCGAAGCTGTAGGGCAGGGCTTCGCCGCTGGTGGCGTCGAGGCTGTGCAGGCGTTGCGGGCCAAGGGCGCTGCGCTGGCCGGCGATGAAGTTGTGGCCGAGGATTTCGGGCATGGAATGCTCCTGTAGATGAATGGCTGGGTTCAGGGCACTGGGCGAGTGCTACGCACTCGTTTCTCCGGCAAGCCGGCTCCCACAGGGGGCGTGTTGTCGGCGAAGGGCCCAGGCACGCTTCGTCAGGTGATGGGGGCCGGATTGAACAGGGTGATGTCGTTGTGCAGCCGGTGTTGTTCGGCCCAGGTCTGCCTGCGGCCACTGGCCACGTCCAGGTAGTAATGGAACAGCTCCCAGCCCAGCTCCTCGATGCTCGCCCGGCCGCTGGCGATGCGCCCGGCGTCAATGTCGATGAGGTCCGGCCAGCGCTGGGCCAGCTCGCTGCGGGTGCACACCTTGACCACCGGCGCCATGGCCAGGCCATAGGGCGTGCCGCGACCAGTGGTGAACACATGCAGGTTCATCCCGGCCGCCAGCTGCAAGGTGCCGCAGACGAAGTCGCTGGCCGGGGTGGCGCAGAAGATCAGGCCCTTGCGCGTTACCCGCTCGCCGGGCCCGAGCACGCCCTGGATCGCTCCGCTGCCGGACTTGACGATCGAGCCCAGGGCTTTTTCGACGATATTGGACAAGCCGCCTTTCTTGTTGCCCGGCGTGGTGTTGGCGCTGCGATCGGCGGCGCCCTGCTGCAGGTAGCGGTCGTACCAGTCCATCTCGCGCACCAATGCTTCGGCGACCTCCGGCGTTTCGGCGCGAGAGGTGAGCATGTAGATGGCGTCGCGCACCTCGGTGACTTCCGAGAACAGCACCGTCGCGCCGGCGCGCACCAGCAGGTCGGCGGCATAGCCCAGCGCCGGGTTGGCGGTGATGCCGGAGAAGGCGTCGCTGCCGCCGCACTGCATGCCGAGGATCAGTTCGCTGGCCGGCACGCTCTCGCGGCGGCGCTGGTCGAGCTTTTTCAGGCGGGTCTCGGCCAGGGCCATGATCTGCTCGATCATCTCGCCGAAGCCCAGGGTCGCATCCTGCAGGCGGTACAGCCAGGGCTCGCTGAGGTCCACAGACGGATCGCCGTCGTGCATCACCTGGTCGGCCTGGAGCTTTTCGCAGCCCAGGCTGATGACCAGCGCCTCGCCGCCTAGGTTGGGGTTGCGCGCCAGGTTGCGCACGGTGCGGATCGGGATGTAGGCGTCGCGGGCGTTGATCGCCACGCCGCAGCCGTAGCTGTGGGTGAGGGCGACCACATCGTCGACATTGGGGTAGCGGGGCAGCAGTTCGGCGCGGATACGCTTGACCGCGTGGTCGAGCACGCCGGTCACGCACTGCACGGTGGTGGTGATGCCGAGGATATTGCGGGTGCCGACGCTGCCGTCGGCATTGCGGTAGCCCTCGAAGGTGAAGCCATCGAGTGGCGGCAGGGCGGCGGGCACGGCGTCGCAGCGTGGCAGGCTGGCAAGCTCGGGCGCGGTCGGCATCGCCAGTTGATCTTCCTTGACCCAACTGCCCTGGCGCAGGTCGGCCAGGGCATGGCCGATGACCTGGCCATAGCGGCGCACCGCCTCGCCCTTGCGGATGTCCACGGTGGCAACCTTGTGGCTCTGCGGCACGCCCTCGACCAGGGTCAGGCCATCGGCAAAGCGCGCGCCTTCGCCCAGGCCGCCGTCGTTGACCACCACCACGACGTTGTCGTCGGGGTGCAGGCGCACGTAGCGGGGCGACTCGGAATGTTCGATCAACTGCATGGTCAGGCCCTTCTTGTCTTGTCTCTCAGGCGTGGTGCTGTCGCCGGCGCCGTTGGGCGCCGACGTGTCCGGCTTACTGGCGGGCCAGTTCGGCGTCGGGCGCAGGTTCGCGCTTGGGCGGCTCCTTGAGCTCGATGCGCTTGATCGGGCCGACGATCACCAGGTAGCTGAACACTGCCACCAGGGCGTTGGCGCCCACATACACCAGCGCCCATTTGAACGAACCGGTGGCGCTGATGATGTAGCCGATGACAATCGGCGTGGTGATCGAGGCGATGTTGCCGAAGGTGTTGAACAGTCCGCCCGACAGGCCGGCGATCTGCTTGGGCGAGGTGTCGGCGACCACCGCCCAGCCCAGGGCGCCGATGCCCTTGCCGAAGAACGCCAGGGTCATGAAGCCGACCACCATCCACTCGGCCTCGACGTAGTTGCAGAACACCATGGTGGTCGACAGCAGCAGGCCGCAGACGATCGGCAGCTTGCGCGAGAAGGTCAACGAGTTGCCGCGGCGCAGCAGCCAGTCCGACAGCACCCCGCCGAGCACCCCGCCGATGAAGCCGCATACCGCCGGCAACGAAGCGATGAAGCCGGCCTTGAGGATGGTCATGCCGCGCTCCTGCACCAGGTACACCGGGAACCAGGTGAGGAAAAAGTAGGTGATGGCGTTGATGCAGTACTGGCCGAGGTAGACGCCCAGCAGCATGCGGCTGGTCAGCAGCTGCTTGATGTAGCCCCATTTCGGGCCGTCGCCGCCGCGCTTCTGGTCCATGTCCACCAGGCCGCCGTTCTGTTCGATGTGCTCGAGCTCACTGCTGCTGATGCGTGGGTGCTGGCGCGGGTTGTAGAGGGTCTTCATCCACACCGCCGAGAACACGATACCCAGTACGCCCATGACCACGAACACATGTTCCCAGCCGAAGGTGAAGACGATCCAGCCCATGATCGGGGCGAACAGCGCGGTGGCGAAGTACTGCGCCGAGTTGAAGATCGCCGAGGCGGTGCCGCGCTCCTGGGTGGGGAACCAGGCCGCGACGATCCGCGCGTTGCCGGGGAACGACGGCGCTTCGGCGAAGCCCACCAGGAAGCGCAGGGTGAACAGCGTGACCACCGCCCAGGCCACCGGCAGCCCGCCGACGAAGCCCTGCAGCAGGGTGAACAGCGACCAGGTGAAGATGCTGAAGGCGTAGACGTTCTTCGAGCCGAAGCGGTCGAGCAGCCAGCCGCCGGGGATCTGCCCGGCCACATAGGCCCAGCCGAAGGCGGAGAAGATGTAGCCGAGGGTGACCGCGTCGATGCCCAGGTCTTTCTGCAGGCTGGAGCCGGCGATGGCGATGGTGGCGCGGTCGGCGTAGTTGATGGTGGTCACCAGGAACAGCATCAACAGGATCAGGTAGCGTACATGCGTCTTTTGCGTCGCTTGCATGCTGGTTACTCCCACTCGTTATTTTTATACGGGGATCGGTTGTCGGCCGGAGCGAGTCGAACCTGCTCCGGCGGCGGCATTGGCAGGCCGCGGGGCGCTCGCTTATTGCGGGCCCATCTTGTCCATCAGCGCGGCGAGCATCTCGTACTCCTGCGCGGTGAGGTCGGTCAGCGGCGTGCGCACGGGGCCCGCGTCGTAACCGGCGAGCTTCGCCCCGGCCTTGACGATGCTCACGGCGTAACCGGCCTTGCGGTTGCGGATGTCCAGGTACGGCAGGAAGAAGTCGTCGATCAGCTTGGCCACGGTGGCGTGATCGTCGCGGGCGATGGCGTGGTAGAAGTCCATCGCGGTCTTGGGCACGAAGTTGAACACCGCCGACGAGTACACCGGCACGCCGAGCGCCTTGTACGCCGCAGCATACACCTCGGCGGTGGGCAGGCCACCCAGGTAGCTGAAACGATCGCCCAGGCGGCGACGAATCGACACCATCAGCTCGATGTCGCCCAGGCCGTCCTTGTAGCCGATCAGGTTCGGGCAACGCTCGGCCAGGCGTTCCAGCAGGTCGGCGTTCAGCCGGCAGACGTTGCGGTTGTAGACCACCACGCCGATGTTCACCGCCTTGCATACCGCCTCGACATGGGCGGCGACGCCGTCCTGGCTGGCTTCGGTGAGGTAGTGGGGCAGCAGCAGCAGGCCCTTGGCGCCCAGGCGTTCAGCCTCTTTGGCGTATTCGATGGCCTGGCGGGTCGAGCCGCCGACGCCAGCGAGGATCGGTACCGAGGTGGCGCAGGTGTCGACGGCAGTCTTGATCACCTGGCTGTACTCGCTGGCGGCAAGGGAGAAGAACTCGCCGGTGCCACCGGCGGCGAACAGCGCGCTGGCGCCGTACGGGGCGAGCCATTCCAGGCGTTTGACATAGCCTGCGGGGTTGAAGTCGCCGGCCGCGTCGAAGTCGGTGACGGGGAACGACAGCAGGCCGTGGGAGAGGATGGATTGCAGTTCTTGTGGAGTCATTGTTGTAGGCATCCTGTGGCGCTTGGAGGGGGGGGAGGTACCAAGGTGAGAGGTAAGTTATCGTACAACTTGTTCTGTGGCTAGCCCTGTCCATGGATTTTCTGAGGGGTAGTGATCAGATCTGGCCTCAGCGCGTGGCCAGTCCCCGCCTATAGTCATGACGTTACAGCTCTGCCGGGCTGCGGGAGGGGGCTTGCGCTGCGATAGGGGCGGTAGAACGACACGAGATCTTATGGGTCATCGTATCTCTGTCAGGGAGAGAGGAAAAAAGATCGCGGAGACAGGCACAAGCCCGCCGCCCGCTTCCACGGGAGGTGTTCTGGGACCAGCAGAGGGTGACCGTGGGAAACGGGGGCGACCTTGCGCCGCCCCGCGATCAAAGCTAACGAAGCTTCAGAGGGTCAAGCGGCCTGGTTGCGCTTGACCTGGGACTTGCGGACCTGGGCGCGGCAGGCGTCGCCGAAGGCCTGGAACATCTTGATCGAATCGGGGTTCTTCGCCGCCTGCCACTCCGGGTGCCACTGCACCGCGAACAGGAAGGGCGAGATGCTCGGGGCGTGGATCGCCTCGACCAGGCCATCCTCGGCATGGGCGATCGGCTCGATGCCGGCGCCCAGGTTGCGCAGGCCCTGGCCGTGCAGCGAGTTGACGCGAATTTCGTCGCTGCCCAGGGTGTCGCGCAGCCAACTGCCCGGCTTGATCTTGACGCTGTGCACCTGGGCGTACTGGACCTCGACCGGATCTTCCGGGTTTTCCCTGTGGTCGTTGAAGCCTGGCTCGGCGTAGACCTTCTGGTAGATGTCGCCACCGAGGGCCACGTTGATTTCCTGCATGCCGCGGCAGATGCCGAAGATCGGCAGACCACGCTTGATCGCCGCCTTGACCATCGGGATATCGAACAGGTCGCGGTCCTTGTCCTGGCCCTTGCCGGGCGTCTGGTTGTCCTGGCCGTAGAGGGCCGGGTCGATGTTGCTGCCGGCACCGGTCAGGTACACGCCGTCGGCCATGTCCAGGTAGGTCTCGAGGTCTTCGACGCCGCAGCAGGTTGGCACCAGGACCGGGACACAACCGGAGAACTCGACCAGCGGGGAAATATATTTGTGGGTCATGACCTGATAGTCATGGCCTTTGCGCTCTTGGCTGCCCATGGTCATCAGGACGACGGGTTTGCGCAGGGAAGGTTGCTTGTTGCCAATGTTGCTGTTGGACATATGTCACCTTGAGACAGGTCATGCCTGTCGTTGTTGTGCAGGCGCACGGCCGGGGCCTTGAGTGCTGCCTGAAGCCCCGAGCACTGCCGGCTCGCCCTGCAGGCGATGTCGGTCGGGGCCTGACTCATAGCTTGCCAGAGCCGTTCGATATGTCAAACGAGTGACGAAGCCTCAAGCCGCCATTTTCCGGGGGCTGTAGGCCGTCGGAGCCTTGAGTGACAAGGGTTTGGCACAAGCTAGGTCAATAATATTTAACGACGCAGTCGGCTCTTTGCACCAATGCAATGTCATGCAGGCATGCTCCGCAAGATCATTCTGCCCAGCCCAGCCCAGCCCAGCCCAGCCCAGCCCAGCGCTTGCCCTTGCTCTTGCTTCTAAGCGCGCGATAGTC
>NZ_JBOBDQ010000058.1:0-40032 GCF_050586565.1 Pseudomonas sp. WC1 | reverse complement strand
GGCCCCGATTTCGTTATACTCCCACCCCGAATTCAAGCACCGCCAGTTGGAGTCCCCGCGTGGAGCAGCAGCAAGACAAACGGTTCGTCATCCTCGACACCGAGACCACCGGCATGCCGGTGGCCGAAGGCCACCGCATCATCGAGATCGGTTGCGTCGAGGTCGTGGGCCGGCGCCTGACCGGGCGGCACTTCCATGTCTACCTGCAGCCCGACCGCGAGAGTGACGAGGGCGCGATCAACGTCCACGGCATCACCGATGCTTTCCTGGTCGGCAAACCGCGTTTCGGCGATGTGGCCGAGGAGTTCTTCGAGTTCATCCAGGGCGCCACCCTGGTCATCCACAACGCGGCGTTCGACGTCGGCTTCATCAACAACGAGTTCGCCCTGATCGGCCAGCAGGATCGTGCCGATATCTCGCAGCATTGCCCGATCCTCGACACCCTGATGATGGCGCGCTCGCGCCACCCGGGGCAGCGCAACAGCCTCGATGCCCTGTGCAAACGCTACGGCATCGACAACTCCGGCCGTGAGCTGCACGGCGCACTGCTCGACTCGGAACTGCTGGCAGACGTCTACCTGGCGATGACCGGTGGCCAGACCAGCTTGTCGCTGGCGGGCGAAGGGGCGGGCGACGAGGATGGGCAGGGCGGCACCGGCAGTGAAATCCGCCGTATCGTCGGGCGTGCGCCGGGGCGGGTGATCATGGCCAACGAGGAAGAGCTCGAGGCCCATGCCGAGCGGCTGGCGGCCATCGCCAAGTCGGCGGGTGGGCCGTCGATGTGGCAGGCATTGACCGAGCCAGCGGCCAGCTGACTCGAAGGCAGGACCGGCCCATCGCTGGCAAGCCAGCTCCCACAGGGACCGCATTCTGCGTTGCACCTTGTGAGCCGGCCTGGCGATGACAGCATCACACTCGACTACCCTGAGGGAAATTACCCGCAGAGGTAGCCGCCCGATGTACAAGGACCTGCAGTTCCCGATCCTCATCGTCCACCGGGCCATCAAGGCCGACAGCGTCGCTGGCGAGCGGGTGCGCGGCATTGCCGATGAACTGGTGCGTGACGGCTTCGCCATCCTCGCCGCCGCCGACCAGGCCGAAGCGCGGCTGGTGGCTGCCACTCATCATGGCCTGGCCTGCATGCTGATCGCCGCCGAGGGCGTCGGCGACAACAGCCGGCTGCTGCACAACATGGCCGAGCTGATCCGCCTGGCGCGGCTGAGGGCGCCCAACCTGCCGATCTTCGCCCTGGGCGAGCAGGTCACCCTGGAGAATGCCCCGGCCGAGGCCATGGGTGAACTGAACCAGCTGCGCGGCATTCTCTATCTGTTCGAAGACACCGTGCCGTTTCTCGCCCGCCAGGTGGCGCGGGCCGCGCATAACTACCTCGACGGCCTGCTGCCGCCTTTCTTCAAGGCCTTGGTGCAGCACACCGCACAATCCAATTACTCCTGGCACACACCGGGCCACGGCGGTGGCGTGGCTTACCGCAAGAGCCCGGTGGGGCAGGCCTTCCATCAGTTCTTCGGTGAAAACACCCTGCGCTCGGACCTGTCGGTCTCGGTGCCGGAACTGGGCTCGCTGCTCGACCACACTGGCCCGCTGGCCGCCGCCGAGGCGCGGGCGGCACGCAACTTCGGCGCCGACCATACCTTCTTCGTCATCAATGGCACCTCCACCGCCAACAAGATCGTCTGGCACGCCATGGTCGGGCGCGGTGACTTGGTGCTCGTGGACCGCAACTGTCACAAGTCGGTGGTGCACGCGATCATCATGACTGGCGCCATTCCTATCTACCTGTGCCCGGAACGCAACGAGCTGGGCATCATCGGACCCATACCTCTTGATGAGTTCAGCCAGGTGTCGATCCAGGCAAAGATCCAGGCCCACCCGCTGGCCCAGGGAAAGCCTGCAAAGATCAAGCTGGCCGTGGTCACCAACTCCACCTACGACGGGCTGTGCTACCACGCCGGGATGATCAAGCAGGCACTGGGCGCCAGCGTCGAGGTGCTGCACTTCGACGAGGCCTGGTTCGCCTACGCTGCCTTCCATGAATTCTTCGCCGGCCGTTACGCCATGGGCACGCCGCGTGCCGACGATGGGCCGCTGCTATTCAGCACCCATTCCACCCACAAGCTGCTGGCGGCCTTCAGCCAGGCCTCGATGATCCATGTGCAGGACGGTGCCAGCCGCCAGTTGGACCGTGACCGTTTCAACGAAGCGTTCATGATGCATATCTCCACCTCGCCGCAGTACAGCATCCTCGCCTCGCTGGACGTCGCCTCGGCGATGATGGAGGGCCCGGCGGGGCGTTCGCTGTTGCAGGAGATGTTCGACGAGGCCCTGAGCTTTCGCCGGGCGCTGGCCAACCTGCGCGAGCACCTCGCCGCCGATGACTGGTGGTTCAGCATCTGGCAGCCGCCGACGGCGCAGGCCAGCGAGCTGCAGGCGGTGGACTGGCTGCTGCAACCGGGGGCCGAGTGGCATGGCTTTGGCGGGCTGGGCGACGACTATGTCTTGCTCGACCCGCTCAAGGTCACCCTGGTGATGCCGGGCGCTGCTGGCGCAGCGGATGGCCATGGAATTCCCGCGGCAGTGGTGGGCAAGTTTCTCTGGGAGCGCGGGCTGGTGGTGGAAAAGACCGGCCTGTACAGCTTCCTGGTGCTGTTTTCGATGGGGATCACCAAGGGCAAGTGGAGCACGCTGCTCACCGAGCTGCTGGAGTTCAAGCGCCACTACGACGCCAATACCGCCCTGGCCGACTGCCTGGCCAGCGTGATGATGGAGCAGCCGTCACGCTACCAAGGGCTGGGGCTGCGCGACCTGTGCCAGCAACTGCATGGTTTCTACCGTGGCAATGCCACGTCCAGGCAGCTCAAGCTGCTGTTCACCCGTTTACCGGAGGTGGCGATGACTCCGGCCGAGGCCTATGACCGGATGGTGCGCGGGGAGGTGGAGTCGGTGCCTATCGAGCATCTGCTGGGCCGGGTCGCGGCGGTGATGCTGGTGCCCTATCCCCCGGGAATCCCGTTGATCATGCCGGGCGAGCGCTTCACCGAGGCGACCCGTTCGATCCTGGTCTACCTGGACTGCGCCCGGGCCTTCGACCAGGGTTTCCCAGGCTTCGTCGCCGACGTGCACGGCCTGCAGCGGGAAGGGCAGTTGTATACGGTGGACTGCGTCAAGGAATGCGAATGATCTCGACGCCGGTCTGGGCCAGCTCGAAACGGTCGTCGCCCAGGTGATTGACGCGGTCGCCGATAGCCAGGCGATAGCTGGTAACCGGCGCGCCGAGGGTGCTGCCGTCGGCCTGGAGGGTTGACTCCTGGAACTCGTGGACCGGGTAGATACGGCCTTCGGCGTCGCGGGCGTGGAACTGGCCGACCATTACTGCTGCCATTTAGGTGGAAACCTCTGAATCGTGTAGGAAATGTCTGTAGACATAGACCAGTGAAACGCCCGGGAAGTTTTCAGCCGAATGGAAAAAAACCGCGAAGCTGAGGAACGGTCATCTATAACTAACTGGTCCCATTCCCAGAGCAGAGGTTGCAAAACGCCATGAGCCAGGTCTATTCGGTAGCGGTTGTCGTCGGCAGCTTGCGCAAGGAGTCCTACAACCGCAAGGTGGCCCGCGCGCTGTCTGAGCTGGCGCCGTCCAGCCTTGCCCTGCGAATCGTCGAGATCGGCGACCTGCCGTTGTACAACGAAGATGTCGAGGCCGAGGGCGCCCCTGAGGCGTGGAAACATTTCCGCGACGAGATCCGCCGCAGCGACGCGGTGCTGTTCGTCACGCCGGAATACAACCGTTCGGTGCCGGGGGGGTTGAAAAATGCCATCGATGTAGGATCGCGTCCCTATGGGCAGAGCGTTTGGGCTGGCAAGCCGGCGGCGGTGGCCAGCGTGTCGCCGGGGGCGATCGGCGGGTTTGGTGCCAATCATGCCGTGCGCCAGTCGCTGGTGTTCCTCGATATGCCGTGCATGCAGATGCCCGAGGCTTACCTCGGTGGGGCGGCAACGTTGTTCGATGACAGTGGCAAGTTGAGCGACAAGACCCGGCCGTTCCTGCAGGGGTTCATCGACAAGTTTGCCTCGTGGGTGAAGCTTAACCGGGCGGTCTGAAGATGCCTCATCGCCGGCAAGCCGGCTCCTGTGGGAGCCGGCTTGCCGGCGATGGCCATCACGCGGACGATCAGCAAGCCTGCGGCATCTCTCCCTTGGCCAACCGCCGGTTGATATCGGCGATCACCTCGGGCAGCTCGTTGATGGTGTCGATCAGGTAGTGCGGGCGCGACCCTGCAAACATCGCGTGAATACGCTTGCGCTCGCTCTCCAGCTTTTCCGCACTCAAGGCCTGGTAACCTTCCCAGGTCAGCCCCAGGGCATTGCCCGAACACACCAGTGCCACGGTCCACATCCCGGCGCGGCGGCCTTCGAGAATCCCCGGTACGGTGTCGTCGACCTTCACGCAGGCGGCCACATCGTCGATGCCCAGGGCAATCACGTTGGCCAGCGCCTGGGCGGGCCACGGGCGGCCGTTCGGTGTCTCGTCGGTGGCCACCACGTGGTCGGCCATATAGCCGTTCTGCGCTGCCAGCTCGACCACCTTGTCCATCACCACCTTCGGGTAGCCCGAGCAGGAGCCGATTTTCAGGCCGTCCTTGCGCAGCCCGGTCAGGGTGTCCAGGGCGCCGGGGATCAGCGCCGAATGCACGGCGATCTTCTCAATCTGCAGCGGCATGAAGCGCTCGTAGATGGCGGTCACATCGTCATCGGTCGGCGTGCGGCCGAACACCTTGCGGTAGCGCTCAGCGATCTCCGGCACGTCGCACAGGGTGCGGATGTGGTCCCACTTGCCCATGCCCATCGGGCCACGGGCCTCTTCGATGGAGACCTGTACGTCGAACTCGGCGAAGGCTTCGACGAAGATCTGCGTGGGGGCGAACGAGCCGAAATCGACCACGGTGCCGGCCCAGTCGAGGATGGCGGCTTGCAGCTGGGTGGGGTTGCTGTAGTTCATGTGCGCGTTTTCCTTGAATTGGGTGGGCAGAGGGTCAGATGTCCAGCACTTCCATTTCCCGCAGCACTTCGGCCACGGCGTTCACGGCGGCCAGCATGCCATCGGCACCGACCACGCCGATGCAGCCGACGCGGAAGGTCTCGACCTGGGTCAGCTTGCCGGGGTAGAGGATGAAGCCCTTGGCCTTGACCCGCTCGTAGAAATCCTTGAACTGGTAACGCGGGTCTTTCGGCGCGTGGAAGGTGACGATGATCGGTGCCTGGATTTCGGCGGGCAGGAAACTCTGCAGGCCGATTTTTGCCATGCCGTCGAGCAGGGTCTTGCAGTTGTCGGCGTAGCGCTGGTGGCGGGCGGGCAGGCCACCCTCTTCGTTGTATTGCTGCAGCGCTTCGTGCAGGGCGGCGACCACGTGGGTCGGCGGGGTAAAGCGCCACTGGCCGGTCTTGGTCATGTAGGCGTGCTGGTCTTGCAGGTCCATGGCCAGGGAGTGGGCATTGCCTTCGGCGGCGGCCAGGGCGGTTTTTTCAGCGAAGACGAAGCCCATGCCGGGTACGCCTTCCAGGCACTTGCCGGAGGCGGCGATCAGCGCTTCGAAGGGAATCTTGCGGGCGTCGATTGGCAGTGCGCCGAACGAACTCATCGCGTCGATGATCAGGCGTTTGCCATGACGCTTGATCACCTGGGCGATCTCTGGCAGCGGGTTGAGGATGCCGGTGCTGGTCTCGCAGTGGATCAGTGCCACGTGGGTCACGGCGGGGTCGGCGGCCAGCAGGCGGTCGACGTCCGCGGCGGTGGTTGGCTGGTCTTCGGCGGTCTCGAAGGTGCTGTACGCGCGGCCCAGTACCTTGCAGATCTTGGCCAGGCGTTGGCCGTAGGCGCCGTTGATCAGCACCAGTACCTTGCCGTCCCGGGGTACCAGGGTGCCGATGGCGGCCTCGACGGCGAAGGTGCCGCTGCCTTGCAGGGGCACGCAGTGGTGGGTGGCGCTGCCGTCGAGGATGGCCAGCAGCTGCTCGCACACGCTGGCGGTCAGTTGGTTGAAGTCGCGGTCCCACGAGCCCCAGTCCACGAGCATGGCCTGGCGGGTGCGGATCGAGGTTGTCAGTGGACCGGGGGTCAGCAGGATCGGGGCGTTGCTCATTCCGTGGTTCCTCACTTGCGGTGGGCTGGAAGCTAGTGGGGCTAGGTTGCAATTCACCGTGTCATCAATCAAATTGTTTGTAGATATGCCAGCCATAAGTCAGGCCGATAGATATGAACCTGTTCCAGCTCCGTGCCTTCGATGCCGTCGCCCGCGAGGGCAGCTTCACCCGTGCCGCCGAGCGCCTGTTCATCAGCCAGCCGGCGGTGACCGGGCATGTAAAGGCGCTGGAGGAGCATTACCAGATCACGTTGCTGCGGCGAACCGCACGGCGGGTCGAGCTGACCGAGGAGGGCACGCGCCTGGCGGCCATCACCCGGGCCATGTTCGGCCTGGCCGAAGAGGCCCAGGCCATGCTCGAGGCCAACCGGCAGTTGCTCACCGGGCGCCTGGAGGTGGCGGCGGACGGGCCGCACCGGGTGATGCCGATGCTGGCGCAATTGCGCGAGCGCTACCCCGGTATCACCGTCAACCTGCGCCTGGGCAACGCCCAGGAAACCTTGGCCGCGCTGCTGTCGGAGCATGCCGACGTGGCCGTGCTGACGGAGATCGAGCCACGCAAGGGCCTGCACCTGCAGGGCCTGTGCGAGTCGCAACTCTGCGCGTTGCTGCCGGTGGGGCACGCCTGGGCGAGCAGCGACGGCGACTTGCCCCTGGCCGTGCTGGACAGGCAGATCATGGTGCTGCGCGAGCCAAGCTCGACCACTCGGCGCACCTTCGACAAGGCCTGTGCCGACGCAGGCGTGCAACCCCGGGTGTTGCTGGAGCTGGACAGCCGCGAGGCGGTCACCGAGGCGGTGGCGGCGGAGCTGGGCATCGGCGTGGTGTCCTCCACCGAGGTGGCCCATGACCCCCGGGTGGTGGCCCGCCCCCTGGCCGGCCAGGGGTTGGTCAACCAGCACATGGTCGGTTGCCTGGAGCGCCGCCGCGAGCTGCGCCTGATCCAGGCATTCCTGGGCCTGGCCGCCGGCCAGTGATTGGCGGCTGACGTTTTCTCCATGGCGGCTTAAGATGGCCACCACAGCGCAGACTGGATTGTCGATGAGCGAGAAGGACACCATTTCCATGCAGCTGGTGCGCGAAGCCCTGTTGCAGACCTGCCCGGCAGGGCAACCCGATGTCGGTGTACTGCGGCGTGCCGGTATCGACCCGGCGCTGCTTGAGCTGCCAGAGGCGCGGGTGAGTGCCGATGCCTACGCGCAGCTTTGGCGGCTGCTGGCGCGGCGCTGCAACGATGAATTCTTCGCCATGGACCCACGTGGCCTACCCGTCGGTAGCCTTGCCTTCATGACCCGCGCAGCCATGGCTCAGCCGACCCTCGGTGAGGGGCTGGACGTCGCGCTGGGTTTTCTCTCGTTGATGCTCGAGGACCTGCATCCCACCCTGATACGCCAGCAGAGCCTCGCCGAAATCGTCATCAACGAACCCCGCGAAGCGTCCCGCCGAGCCTTCACCTATTTCACCTTCTGGATGATCGTGCACGGCGTCGCCTGCTGGTTGGCCGGCCGGCGCATCCCGATCCTGGCCATCGACCTGCGCTGCGGCGAGCCTTCATTCTGCGATGACTACCGGGTCATGTTCTCGGAAAGCTTGCAATTCGACCGGCCGCGTACGCGGATGATCATTGCCGCCGACAGCCTTGACCTGCCACTCAAGCGTACGCCGCAGGAATTGCAACGCTTCCTGGCCGAAGCGCCCGGCAACATTCTGGTCAAGTATCGCGACCCTGCCAGCCTGGGGCGGCGTATACGCAACGACCTGTTGCATCGACACCCCAATCAGTGGCCTGACGCCGACGCCCTGGCGCGGCAGCTGTGTCTGTCGCCTTCCACGTTGCGTCGGCGCCTGGCCGAGGAGGGGCAGACCTACCAAGGCCTCAAAGACAGCGTGCGACGTGAATTGGCGATTGCCTGGCTCAGCGAGGCTGAACCCGCCATGGCGGACATCGCCGAGCGTTTGGGGTTTGCCGACAGCAGTTCGTTTTACAAGGCCTTTCGCAAATGGTTCGGCTGCAACCCCGGCCATTACCGTGCGCTGGTCCAGGCGCGCGATGCTCACTGCTGAGCGGCCGCAGTTCCCGAATCGCCGTGGCAGCTGTTTCGCTTCCCTCTGAAGCTTCGCCGCAATGAGTGAAAGATTGTGCCCTCTCATCAGCACAGAGGGCTCTTCATGCGAACATTTCCGACTGTACCCAGTACCCGCAACGGCGTCTCTGCCAAGGATATGCAAACGGCTGCTGCCGCTTTCACCCAATCGCTCCCTCGATGGATCTCAGGTACCTCTGCAGCCAACATTTACACGTTGCGAGTATTGATCGCCAGCCATAGAGCCAGCCAGATAGCCGTGGCCAGCGCGACCAACGCAGTCGTACCGCTGCATGTGTTCGCCGAGAGCAGATTCTCCGAAGCCCTGGCAGGCATGCTGCCGAATGGGCAAACACTGACCAGTTTGCAGTGGCGAAGAAAGATGCGTGAAGAGGTGGGGCATTCGGTTCCCCATTTCGAAGATTCTTTTGAAGTTCAGCCAGCGCTGTCGCGCCTGGCGCAGAATTTTGCCGATAGTGCCACCCCTCTGAGCGGCAGTGGCTTGGTTGTTCAGGTTGGCGATGATCAGGTCATTGGCAACACGGCGCAATTGATCGAAACGTGCCGCCAACTGGATGCTGGAAAGCAGTACCAGGCACTGCTTGATCAACATCTCACCCAGAACAAGGCGCTGCTGGTCGCGGACAAGCTTGCGGGCTTCAAGCTGGCCGTGCATGTCGCATTTCTCAAGGGCAAGATCGACATTGATGTGAGCGCCGCACTGGAGCACTACGCTGAAAGCCCGAACGGCACGAGTACCGAGCCCAGGCTCACGGCGTATCCAGGGCTGATGTCCATGCTGGGGGTGCTGGTCCATGAGGCATTGATCATCCAGTTGAAAACTGTCGATGGCGATAATGCAGGTGTCGTGACCTACATGCCTGGCGATGCCGACAATCCACTGCGCTGGCACAGCTCCACGCAGGACTTGCAAGTTGAAATGGTCTCTCACCTACGGCGCCAGGGTTATCTGCGCGAACTCCTGCAATTGATCGCGCTGGATGCACGCAGCGCGTTCTTCCGGCAGTTGCAGTTGCGCTTGATGGATGCAGCGCCTGACCTGCAGATAGAGGGCATGACCGGTCATGGCACAGTCTTCACACGCTGGGTGGATGAGCAGGTCGAGCGCGTGCGCGCGGATGCCAAAGCGCTGCTTGTACCTACCGCAGACGCTGATGCCGAGGCCAGCCGTAAACGCCTGGAGGATTGGAAGTCGCTTGGCTGGGGGCTGATCGGGCTGGCCGGATTCTTCATCCCGGTGGTAGGGGCCGTGCTGTTGGGGGCGTTGCTGAAGGATGTTTGCGCCCAGGTGTTCGAGGGCGTTACAAATTGGGCCAAAGGGCATGATCACGAAGCATTGCAGCATGCACTGAACGTGGCGCAGGTTGTTGCCGCCACGTCTGTTGGGCTGGTTGCAGGCGCCGCTGTCGGCCGTTTGGTCGACAGGGCGCTGGTCGAGGGCCTGGAAGTGGTTGCGTTGGACGATGACAGCCAAGGGCTGTGGAACGGCGACCTGAGTATCTACGCGCGCGAGTTGCCGGATGACGCGATCCTGGGCGCAGATGGCTTGTATTTCCAAGGCAGCCGCCGTTGGCTGAGGGTTGACGAGCATTATTACGAGGTTCATCAACCGAGTGAGAACGGGGCCTGGCGGTTGCTCCATCCGGATCGGCCACAGGCTTACGGGCCGGTGTTGCAGCACAACGCTGAGCGCCTGTGGCTGCTACCTGACGACTCGCCCATGGACTGGAAGGATGCACGGCAGATGCTTGGCCGTCTCTGGCCACAGCAACGTCCGCTCGACCCGCAACGCGCCAAGCAGGTCCTGCAGGCGGCTTGCAGCGATGTGGATGAACTGCGAGGGATTCTGGTGGAGAACCGCCCTTTGCCGGCCAACCTGCGCGATACGCTGCGCCGTTTCGAGGCCGATGAAAGGATCGAGCGTTTCTTCGAGTCGCTGGCCTGCGGTGCGTCTGTGCCCGATGACCCAGCGCTGCTTGAATGGTGCGAGAAGCACCCTGGTTTAGCTGGGCTGACGGCCGCCGAACGACCTGGAGCTATCCTCGACCAACAGATCGAGCTACGTCATGGCCTGTTCGAACACCTGACAGTCGTCGAGCCGGGTTCTGATCCTGTTGTTCAAGTACTCCGACGGGATTTCCCAGGCCTGCCCACCGATTACGCCATCGAATTGGCCTGTCAGGTCAGCGGCGACGAGCGAGAAGAGGTCGAGTTGCTGCAGCGCCTGCCGTTGCCTGTCGCCACCAGAGCGCGCTCCCTGCTTCAGCTTGCCAGGCTGAATCAAGCCGTGCAGGGCGTGATGCTGCGCAACGCCTACAGTGATGTCGGTGATGAGTTGGCGCTGGGATTGTTGTCGAGGCTTGGCCATTGGTCTTTCTCGCGGCGCGTGGAGTTGCGCCTCGGTTCTGCGGAGGGGCGCCGGCTGGCAGTTATCAACGTGCAGGCTCCGGAAGCCGATCAGATAACCCTGGTGCGGCATGCGGGCGCGTTGGTGCTGTATGACGCTCAAGGCCTTGAGTTGCCAGAGCAGAGCTGCGCCCCTGATGACCTCTTCCAGGCCCTAGTCACAGTACTGACAGCAGAGCAGAAAGCCGCCCTTGGCCTAGGCAGCGAGCACCCGGCTGGCGAGCTACGGCGACAGGTCGTCAATCTGCTGCCCATAGGTCGGCAGAAGCTGTTGAAACAACTGGCCTGGCGGGAACAGCAGGGCTGGTTCAATCCGGGGCAGCGCTTGGGAGACGGCCGTGTAGGGTATTCGCTGGGCGGCAGCGTATCTCAAGTGCGGGGGCCTGGGTGGCGGGTCCGGCGGCGATTGGCCAGGCTCTATCAGGGTGATACGCCCAGGCAGATCGATGAGCATCTGTTTCGCATTCTGGACGCTGCCAACCCCTACGGAGCGCTGCTTCTTGAAGAGCAGAATTTTCATCTGCTCGACCATTACCTGAACACATGGATTTCTGCCGGGTCAGGAGGGGAACGGGCAGCGCGTCGCATGCTTGGCCGAAGGTTGCTACAGGCTTGGCGCCGGCAATTGCCGGTGGATGTCCATGAAAATGCCGTGCGCGGCTTTGTTCTGGACCTGAGCGGCCATCGTGTGAACGGCATGCCTATACTGGATGAGGCGATCGACTTCCATCACGTCACCTCCCTGACGATGGTCGATACGCCGCTGCAGATGGTTCCAGATGCCTTCTTCAGTTGCTTCGGGCATGTTCGCCGTCTGAGCATGGCACGCAACCGTCTGGAAGCATTGCCGGTCGGCATTCGGCACCTGCGATTTCTTGAAAGACTGGACCTCTCGTACAACGGTATTCGCAACGGCGAGCGCGTATCCGAGGCGCTGAGTTCACTGCCTCGTCTGCAGGAACTGGACCTCAGTTTCAATCCGTCGATTCGCATTTTTTATCTGGGCAACTGGGCTTCAGGCCTGAGGCGCTTGAGCCTGAGGCTGTGCGGGTTGGCGGAATGGCCTGCTGGGCTGGAGCGGTGCCGACTGCTGCGTTGGATCGACCTGAGTTCCAATAACCTGGTCAATGTACCTGCCGCCATCCTGGCAATGCCGTATCCCTACCGTACTTCGATTCTACTGGGTCGAAACGCCATCGATCAGGTACAACTGGAGCGTCTGTACGCGCGCCCTGCACCTGTCCATCCGCCAGCCCCACAACCCGCCCCTGAGCTGCTGG
Source organism: Pseudomonas sp. WC1 (assembly GCF_050586565.1). Taxonomy (NCBI): domain Bacteria; kingdom Pseudomonadati; phylum Pseudomonadota; class Gammaproteobacteria; order Pseudomonadales; family Pseudomonadaceae; genus Pseudomonas; species Pseudomonas sp. WC1. Next base: position 28,083 of record NZ_JBOBDQ010000058.1, on the reverse strand, counting down.
CTGCCAGGGCAGTCTGGGTGGTCGGAGAGCAGGCGCAAGCGCGTGGGGCGACCTGGGATCGATTGTTCGCTGACCCAAGAAGCCGCGAACTGGAAACGATCCTGCGCCGGCTGCAGCAAAGCAGCGACTATCGCAATCAGGCCTACCACCGTGTGCTGGATGCTCGAGTGTGGACGCTGCTTGACGCCATGGACACTGACACGGCGCTGGCAGACGACGTCCACGCCCATGCGGTTGGCAACGTTACCTGTGCAGATGATGTCGCCGATCGCTTCAGCGAGCTGCATCTGCTCGCATTGGTGAACAACGCAAAGCGCTCGACAGCAGTGGCCGAGCAGCAACAGGCACTGCTCGACCTGGGGCAGGGTTTGTTCCGCCTCACGCTGCTGAAGGAACATATCGGCAGGTACATCGCTGAGAAGACGCTGAGCACCCCGCATCTTGATGCCGTCGAGGTCAGCCTTTATTTTCGCTTGGCGTTGGCCGAAGAGATGAAGCTGCCAAGCCAGCCGCACTCGATGTTGTTTGGCGCGATAGCCAACGTCAGCGAGGCGGACCTGGCGGCCGCACGGGTCTTTGTAAGGGATGCGGCCACCGTCGAAGCAAAAGCCGCTTTCTTGAGCCAGCAGAAATTCTGGAGCCAATGGCTGGAAACGCAACAGGCGGAAGCGTTCGCGCCCATCCTCGAGCAATCCCAGGACAGTCTGGACCAGCTATATGACCGGCAGTCCGAGATGACCAGCCAGCAGTATCTGGAGCAAACCGCTGAGGTGGCCGAAAAGCTTGATTACCTGAAAAACCGTCTGGTCATCTTCTTGACAACACCTTTGCTGAGGCCCGACGCGGATTCAGTCCTGCCACCTGGCGACCAAACCGGTCATCCAGATTGACAGCTTTGGCCATTGCTCGTCAGGGCCTCTAGCGACAACATCGTCAGACCAATGGTGCACTCCAACAATAACTAACAACCAGGAGTCTGACGATGCGTGATTACGCCGATGCCGCCCGTTCGTTCGACCATGCCCAGGCTGCCCGCGCAGCACTGCACGGGCAACTGACGGCCCTCAATGCCTGCGTCGAATGCTGTGACCGCCATGTCGGCAGCGGCAAGCCGGCGCTGCTGTGGGAAGGCCGTGATGGCGACAGCAAGCGGTACACCTTCGACGAGTTGGCGCCCTGGGTGGCCCGCTTTGCCAACGTGCTGAAAGCCCAGGGGGTGGGCGCGGGCGACCGTGTCGCCGGCTTGATGCCACGCATCCCCGAGTTGCTGGTGACCATCCTCGCCACCTGGCGCCTGGGTGCGGTCTACCAGCCGTTGTTCACTGCCTTCGGGCCGAAGGCCATCGAACATCGCCTGGAGCAGTCCGCAGCACGCGTGGTGGTGACCGACCAGCAGAACCGTGCCAAGCTCGATAGTGTGAGTGATTGCCCGAAGATCATCACCGTTAAGGCACGCGCTGGCGAACTGGATTTCCATGCCAGCCTCGAAAGTGTCGCGGGCGACTGTGAACCTGTCATGCGCACGGGTGACGACCCTTTCCTGCTGATGTTCACCTCGGGTACCACCGGCCCGGCCAAACCCCTGGAGGTGCCGCTGCGCGCCATCGTCGCCTTCCAGGGCTACATGCGTGATGCCATCGACCTGCGCCCGGAAGACAACTTCTGGAACCTGGCCGATCCGGGTTGGGCGTATGGCCTCTATTACGCAGTTACCGGCCCCTTGTCGCTGGGCCACGCCACGACCTTCTACGATGGCCCGTTCAGCGTCGAGAGCTGCGCGCACATCATCAACAAACTGGGCATCAACAACCTGGCCGGTTCGCCAACGGCTTATCGACTGCTGATCGCTGCGGGCCGAGCGTTTTCCGCGCCAATCCAGGGCCGCCTGCGGGTCGTCAGCAGTGCCGGCGAGCCGCTCAATCCAGAGGTCATACGCTGGTTTGCCGACGAACTGGGAGTGACCATCCACGATCACTATGGCCAGACCGAACTGGGGATGGTGCTGTGTAACCACCATGGCTTGAGGCACCCGGTACACCTGGGGTCTGCCGGTTTCGCCATTCCTGGCCACCGTATCGTCGTGCTCGATGAGCAGGGCGCGGAGCTGTCGGTCGGGCAACCTGGGATTCTGGCCGTGGACCGTGAGCAATCACCCTTGTGCTGGTTCGGCGGTTATCGCGATGTACCTACCAAATCGTTCGTCGGCAAGTATTACCTCAGCGGCGATACCGTCGAGCTCAACGCCGACGGCAGCATCAGCTTTGTCGGCCGCAGCGACGATGTGATCACCACCTCCGGTTACCGAGTCGGTCCTTTTGATGTGGAAAGCGCGCTGATCGAGCACCCCACGGTGATCGAAGCGGCAGTCATCGGCAAGCCCGACCCGGAACGCACCGAGCTGATCAAGGCCTTCGTCGTCCTGGCCCAAGGTGTGACAGGCACGGCCGAGCTGGAAGATGCCTTGCGCCAGCACGTGCGCCAGCGACTGTATGCCCACGCCTATCCGCGTGAAATCGAATTCGTCAGCGAGCTGCCCAAGACGCCGAGCGGCAAGCTGCAACGTTTCATCCTGCGCAATCAGGAAATCGCCAAACAACAAGCGCAGCTGGCCACACGCGCCAGCGCCTGAGGAACCACACATGCAGATCAACCACAAACATTTCATCGTCAGCGGCGCGGCCTCCGGGCTGGGCGCCGCCACCGCGCAGATGCTGGTCGAGGCGGGCGCCAAGGTCATGCTGGTCGACCTCAATGCCGCGGCCGTCGAAGCCAAGGCACGTGAACTGGGTGACAGCGCCGGTTTCGCGCTTGCCGATATCAGTGACGAGCAGGCCGCAAAGGCGGCGGTCGACGCTGCTGTCAGTGCATTCGGCAGTATTCATGGCCTGATCAACTGTGCCGGTATCGTCGGCGCCGAGAAGGTGCTGGGCAAGCAGGGCCCGCATGGCCTGGCCAGCTTCACCAAGGTCATCAACGTCAACCTGATCGGCAGTTTCAACTTGCTGCGCCTTGCAGCGGCAGCCATGGCCGAGGGCCAGCCTGACGAAGGAGGGGAGCGCGGCGTGATCATCAACACCGCCTCCATCGCCGCTTATGACGGGCAGATTGGCCAGGCTGCCTATGCGGCATCCAAAGGCGCGATTGCCAGCCTCACGCTCCCTGCGGCCCGTGAGCTGGCGCGTTTCGGGATCCGGGTGATGACCATCGCCCCTGGCATCTTCGAGACGCCAATGATGGCCGGCATGACCCAGGAGGTTCGCGACTCCCTGGCCGCCGGCGTACCGTTCCCGCCGCGCCTGGGCCGGCCACAGGAGTACGCAGCTCTGGCCCGCCACATCATCGAGAACAGCATGCTCAACGGCGAGGTAATCCGCCTTGACGGCGCCCTGCGCATGGCTGCCAAGTAAGGAGCATTGAACATGACCCTCGTCAACGACCCAATTGTCATCGTTAGCGCCGTGCGCACGCCCATGGGCGGCCTGCAGGGCGATCTCAAGAGCCTCACCGCACCACAACTGGGCGCAGCGGCGATCCGCGCCGCTGTCGAACGCGCCGGTATCGATGCCGGCAGCGTCCAGGAGGTGCTGTTCGGCTGCGTGCTGCCGGCCGGGCAGGGCCAGGCCCCGGCGCGCCAGGCGGCCCTCGGCGCCGGGCTGGGCAAGCACACCACCTGCACCACGCTGAACAAGATGTGCGGCTCGGGCATGCAGGCGGCGATCCTGGCCCACGACCAACTGCTGGCCGGCAGCGCCGAAGTGATCGTCGCTGGTGGCATGGAGAGCATGACCAACGCTCCATACCTGCTGGACAAGGCCCGTGGCGGCTACCGCATGGGCCACGGCAAGATCATCGACCACATGTTCATGGACGGCCTCGAGGACGCCTACGACAAAGGGCGGCTGATGGGGACGTTCGCCGAAGACTGCGCGCAGAAAGGCGATTTCAGCCGCGAAGCCCAGGATGCCTTCGCCATCGCCTCGCTGACCCGTGCGCAGGATGCGATCACGAGCGGCCGTTTCGCTGCCGAGATCGTCCCGGTGGAAGTCACCGAGGGCAAGGACAAGCGCGTCATCAAGGATGACGAGCAGCCGCCCAAGGCGCGCCTGGACAAGATCCCGCAGCTCAAGCCGGCCTTCCGCGAAGGCGGCACCGTCACCGCCGCCAACTCCAGCTCCATTTCCGACGGTGCCGCGGCGCTGGTGTTGATGCGCCGTTCCGAGGCCGAGAAGCGTGGCCTCAAGCCGTTGGCGCTGATCCATGGCCACGCGGCCTTCGCCGACACCCCGGCGCTGTTCCCCACCGCGCCCATCGGCGCCATCGAAAAGCTGCTCAAGCGCACCGGCTGGACACTGGCCGAGGTGGACCTGTTCGAGATCAACGAGGCCTTCGCCGTGGTCACCCTGGCGGCCATGAAGCATCTCGACCTGCCCCATGAGAAAGTGAACATCCACGGCGGCGCCTGTGCCCTGGGCCACCCGATCGGCGCCTCGGGCGCGCGCATTCTCGTGACCCTGCTGTCGGCGCTGCGCCAGAACAACCTGCGCCGTGGCGTGGCGGCCATCTGCATCGGCGGTGGCGAAGCGACGGCCATGGCCGTCGAATGCCTGTACTGAGGTGAATCATGCTGGTAACTGACGAGCAACAACAGATCGCCGACGCGGTACGTGACTTCGCTCAGGAGCGCCTGAGGCCGTTTGCCGAGCAATGGGACAAGGATCACCGCTTCCCCAGGGAGGCCATCGAGGAGATGGCCGGCATGGGGCTGTTTGGCATGCTGGTGCCAGAGCAGTACGGCGGCAGCGACACGGGCTACGTGGCCTACGCCATGGCCCTGGAAGAAATCGCCGCCGGTGACGGCGCCTGCTCCACCATCATGAGCGTGCACAATTCGGTGGGTTGCGTGCCGATCCTAAAGTTCGGCAACGAGGCGCAGAAGCAGCAGTTCCTGGCGCCGCTGGCCAGCGGCGCGATGCTCGGCGCGTTCGCCCTGACCGAGCCCCAGGCCGGCTCTGATGCCAGCAGCCTGAAGACCCGCGCTCGCCTGGACGGCGACCATTACGTACTCAATGGCAGCAAGCAGTTCATCACCTCCGGACAGAATGCCGGGGTGGTGATTGTCTTCGCCGTTACCGACCCGGATGCCGGCAAACGCGGTATCACGGCCTTCATCGTGCCCACCGATGCACCGGGTTACCAGGTGGCGCGGGTCGAGGACAAGCTCGGCCAGCACGCCTCCGACACCTGCCAGATCGTCTTTGACAACGTGCGGGTACCAGTGGCCAATCGCCTGGGCGAGGAAGGGCAGGGTTACAAGATCGCCCTGGCCAACCTCGAGGGCGGGCGGATCGGTATTGCCTCGCAGTCGGTGGGCATGGCCCGCGCCGCCTTCGAGGTGGCCCGCGACTACGCCAATGAGCGGCACACTTTCGGCAAGCCATTGATCGAGCACCAGGCGGTGGCTTTCCGTCTGGCCGACATGGCGACCAGGATCGCCGTGGCCCGGCAGATGGTGCTGCACGCCGCGGCCCTGCGCGACGCCGGGCGCCCGGCGCTGGTGGAGGCCTCGATGGCCAAGCTTTTCGCCTCGGAAATGGCCGAAAAGGTCTGTTCGGATGCCTTGCAGACGCTTGGCGGTTATGGCTATCTGAGCGACTTCCCGCTGGAGCGCATCTACCGCGACGTGCGGGTCTGCCAGATCTACGAAGGCACCAGCGACATTCAGCGCATGGTCATTGCGCGCAATCTTTGAAGGAGCAGACTGCATGGCATTCGAAACCATCCTGTTGGACATCCACGGCAAGGTCGGCCTGATCACCCTCAACCGCCCGCAGGCGCTCAACGCGCTGAACGCGCAGATCGTCGGCGAGATCAACCAGGCCCTGGACCAGCTCGAGCGTGACCCGAACATCGGCTGCGTGGTGCTCACCGGCTCCGCCAAGGCCTTCGCCGCAGGCGCCGACATCAAGGAAATGGCCGAGCTGCAATACCCGCAGATCTACGTCGACGACCTGTTCAGCGACGCCGACCGCATCGCCAACCGGCGCAAACCCATCATTGCCGCGGTATCGGGCTTCGCCCTGGGTGGCGGCTGCGAGCTGGCGATGATGTGCGACTTCATCCTCGCCGCCGACAATGCCAAGTTTGGCCAGCCGGAAATCAACTTGGGCGTGTTGCCGGGCATGGGCGGTACCCAGCGCCTGACCCGCGCGGTGGGCAAGGCCAAGGCCATGGAGCTGTGCCTGACCGGGCGCCTGATGGGCGCCGAGGAAGCAGAGCGCGCCGGTCTGGTGGCGCGCATCGTGCCGCAGGCCGAGTTGGTGGAGGAGGCGTTGAAAGTGGCAGCGGCTATTGCGGCCAAGTCGATCCCGGTGAGCATGATGGTCAAGGAGAGCGTCAATCGCGCCTTCGAAGTGACTTTGAGCGAAGGCGTGCGCTTCGAACGCCGGGTATTCCATGCCGCGTTTGCCACCGAAGACCAGAAAGAGGGCATGGCAGCCTTCATCGCCAAGCGCGAAGCACAGTTCAAGGACCGTTGACGGGATGGGCGCGGCATTCGCCGCGCCCGACGGATCAGAGGTTGAAGAAGTACCGTGCAGCGGCTGAAACGGTGATCGGGGCGCGGTACACCTCCACCGCTCTGCCGCTTCCGTCGGCGTAGCGATGCCCCGGCATATGGCGTTGCGCGGCGAGTTTGAGGTGCCCTGCGGTGAAGTCGGCTTTTGCAGTGTTCATCGCCGGATAATGAAAGTGCGCATACCACAACACCTGCCCGTCATGGCTGATACCGTATTCGTCGAGGAAGTCCGCTGGCCTGCCCTTGACGCTGGCCAGGCGGGTACGGCTGCCGACCCTGCTGATCTGCACATGCTTACCCTCGACCAGGAACATCACTTCACCCATGCGCGGTTTCTGCGCCATGGCGGCCGCCACGCGCAGCTGCGTTGCCTGCCCTTGCAGCTCGTCGGCCAGCCCCCGCAGGGCACGCGCCACCTGCTCGGCATCCTTGTCGCCCAGCGCCTCATCGGTCTCGTTGTCCTCGGTCAGGCGGGCTTCGATGGCATCGGCATGGGCTTGCAAGCGTTCCTGCTGGTGGCGCACGCTCTCCTCTAGTTCAACCGGCAGGTAGCGGCTCGAAACCGCTTGCAGCCTTGCCACCTCATCGCGGGCCGATTTCATCAGCCTGTCGCTGCCGTTGAGCAGGCGTTTGAGGCTTTGCCCGGCGCGCTGGGTGGCTGCCTGGGCAGGTTGGAGCTCGACCCATTCGCCCTGTTTGAGGTGGTAGGTGCGGGTGATGGTCTTGTTGTCCGGGCCTGGAATGTCAACCGTGTTTGCGTCATCCGCTCGGGGCTCGGCCAGCAGCAGGCCGTGTTCAGTGGTGTCGATCAGCCCCGGTACTTTCTTGCGCAGTTGTTGCAGCGTGCTGATCGACGGATAGTCAGGCAGCTCGGCGAGCTCCTGCTTGATGCGTGAGAGGATCCAGTCAACCTGTTCTTGCAGTTGGCGCATCGTCCGTTGCCCGGCCTCCCCGTTGATCTGCTCGGCGAAGTGCCCCAGTTGACGGGCCGCGGCCTGGAACTGTTCGAGGATGCTGCGCAACAATCGGACTGCGACTTCCTCGTCAGCGTCAACCAACCTGAACAGTTTGGCGCGCTGGGCGATGCCCAGCTCGACGTTGCTCCAGAAACGGTCTCGCCAGAAGGGCGCGTCGCCGCTGAGCCCGTGCACCAGCGTCATGCGGTTGACCAGCGCTTCGAGCCGCAGGAAGCGCAAGATCAGGTCGCGCTCTGCCGTGGCAGGCATGGCCGCGGCGAGCTTGCTCCATTGCAGTATCTCGGGTTGCTGCGGGCTCGCCAGCTTGTTCAGGGTGTCCTGGTTCTGGCGCAGGCGGGTGTTGTTGTCGATCATCTGCTCGATCAGCGGTGCCAGCGTGTCCAAGCGACTGGCAGCGATTCTCGCGTCGCTGGCAGAGAGGTCCATGCCCTGCTGCTGTTGCGTGGCAAGCTGCAGCAGTTGCTCGCGCGCCGGCTGGTAGCGCATGTGCAGGATCTTGCGCTGCAAGCGCTGACAGAAACTGTCCTGATAGACCGCGAAGGCGTGGACCTTCTTGAAATCCTTGAGCGGTTCCAAGCCATTGCGGGTTTTCAGCCGCTCGATGTGCGTGGTCCAAAAGTCGGAAAGCGCCTGTAACTTCTCCTGGCAGGTCTGCAAGGTGGTGTCGTCCTGGGTCGCGGCGGCGATTTTCTCGACGGTGGTCTGCTGCTTGATCTTCTCGGAGATGGTGTCCTTGTCCGCCTTTATCTGCTCATTGACTGTGCGCAGGGCGCTTTCCTTGTCCAGTTGCATCCTGCGTATCCGCTCTGGCAATGGCATGCCCCCCTCGAGTACCAGGCGCAGGTCCAGTTGCCAGCGACCCACCTCGTCGCGGCGTAACCACGGGCCATGCTCATGGTCCGGGCCGACGATACGCATCTGGTTGCGGGGCATGCCGAGCTCGACTTCGTACACTTTGCCGCCCAGTTGCGTATAGAGCTTGCTGTCGTGCAGGTACAGGCCGCGCAGCGCGCCGCTGGGGACCGGAGTGCCGAGCGAGCTGGCGGCGACGGTGGCTTGTAACGCATTCAGCGAACCGCGCTGGGCGTTGGTCAGCGTTTGCGTGGGGCGCGTCCAAGCGAAATCGAGGCGGCTGTCGGCAGGCTGCCTGACCTTCGGTGGCTCGGGCACGACGGATTCGGGTTCAGTGAGGTGGGCGGCGATAGCAGAGAACGGCGCCGTTTCACCTTGCTCCTGGCGCAGCCGGACCAACGAATGAGCGAACAGCAGCATGGAGATGTTGACCAGCAGGTTGACGATGGAGAGGCGATACCTGCTGGGCTCGCGTTCGGCATCCGCGTCCACGTACTCGGCCAGCGCGACCTCCATCTGCGCCAGCCACGCCACTTTGCCCAGCGTGCCACCGGCGAGCGGCAGCAGGGTGTTGAACAGCAGCCATCCCAATTCCTTCCAGCGCGTCCAGCGGGTTTGCGCGGTGGTTGCTGCATGTTCTTCGAAGTGCTGCAGTGATTCGTTCACGCAAGCCAGGTAGAGCGCCGCACCAGGGTCGGCGACGGGGGCTTCCCTCGCCAGCTCCACCGGCGCCGGTGTGCCCCATGGCAGCGCACTGGTGTCTTCGAGTATCACGAACAGATGAGGCTCGAGAAAGCCGCCATGGGCGTAGAACCGTCGGTTCTCGGGCGCCAGGCGTTGCAGCAGGTCATCCTGCAGCTTGCCGGGGCTGCTGATGGCGACGAACAGCGCCAGCCGATCGCTGAACTGCAGCAGGGTGTCCTCATGCAGCGGACGGTACAGCAGGCAGGTCTCGGCACCGGCGGACAGTGGCTCGATCAGCCAGGTGTTGCAGGGGTGATCCACCGATGCCCCAGGCGACTTGATGAAGCCCAGCGGGCGCATGATCCAGCGTCGGGCTTCGTCATCTTCGGCCGTCCAGAACACTTGGGCGATACGGCTGGCAGCTTGCTGGTCCGGCAGTTTGCCACGCAGATAAAGCTCCTGTGCCAACGCCGGCAGCTGGCTGCGCAGCTGAGTGGTGAGCAGGCGCTGACGAGCCACGCGCCCGTTCGGATCGTCCAGCAGCTTGCGGCGCAGCATGGCAGGGTAGCTTGCACCGATGTCCAGCTCGCTGACCACGCTGCGCAGGTAGCTCTCGGTCATCCATTCGGGCAAGGGGCTCGCGTCAGTCGAACGCAGTTCGACCCGGCCCGGTCGGAGCAGGCCGAGGTTGCCGATTGCCAGCTGGGCCAGTGTGTACTCGACCGGCGTCACCTCGCCTGTGGTGAGGACCCCGCCTTGGGCAGGCGCGGCGACGCCGGTGGTCTGGTAGTTGAATACCCTGACATGCTTGGGGTCGACACTGTCATCGGGGTGATCAGCCGCGAAGCGTGCAGCCAGTTGCCGGTTGGCAAAGCCTTGCGCGTTGTCGACGCCATCGAGCCAGAACTGGCCTTGGTTATCCTGACAGCCTTGGGCGACATCGAGGAGCAGCGTGCTGAAGTGCATCAGCGAGCGGCTCTGGGCATTGCGCAGCCAGTCTGGCAGATGCTGCAACAAACTCTGGCGTTTAGTGGCCTCGACTTCGCTGCACAGGGCGATCATGGAGGTCAGCCGGTCCAGGTCCAGGTTCATGTTGAGGGCATCGAGCCTGGTTCGATACTGTCCCGCGCGGTGCGTGATGACCCGCAACTGCTGATCGAGCACGCCCAGTGCCTGGGTTTCGAAGTGTCCTTGGCTCGAAAGGCTGATGCTGACCTGGCGTGGGGCGTAGTGGGGCGCGGCGGGCCAGTAGCGGCCAATCGCCTCGAGCATGTCCTGACGGGACTTGAAACTGTACAGCTTGCCGGCCAGCGTGAAGAGCAAGGTCAGATCGCGTGTGGGATCACCATCAGCGTGTTCGATGAGCAAGGCGCTGGCAAGGTCGGTATCGAGCTTGCCATCGGCAGAGAAATCCACGCCGAGATGGGAAACCTTCAGACCAGCCGTGTTACTCCACCTGTCCAGTCTTTGCGCGAATGGCTGGTCATGCACCAAGGTGGCGACTGCCAGGGCGAAACCGGGAAGGCTCCCCGCGCTACGGTGAGCGTCGACAGCGGTTTGCAACTGAGCACGCAGGAACGCTGCATACCATTGCCAGGGCGTCTGCCCGTTCTTATCGAAGGCGCTCCAGTAGGCAGTCAGCGACTGTTCATAGGCCTCGAGCAGAAACGGCCCGGCCTCGTTGATCAGCAGCTCGACCCGATGCAGGTCGATGTCCACCTGCCAGGCCGGATCCCCATCCACGTGGGTGGTGACGAAGTTTTCGCCATCGCTCAGGTTCAGGGTCTTTCGTGCGCAGTAGCGCTCTACGAGCACGTGCGACAAGGGGCGCACCCAGGTGTCACCAGTGCGTGGATGGCGGCTTGCCAGATACAGCGCGAGCGGGTCATGCGGGTTGTCTGGCAAGTGCCGCAGCCATTGCTGGCGCAGGATCTGGTCAGCGGCGTCGAGCAGTACCGGGCGATCACTGAAGCGTCGGGCGACCTTGCAATCCAGGTTGCTGGAGCGGGCTATACGGTGGTGCAGGTTGTCGGTCATGGTCCTGGCCTGGTGTTTGAAAGAGGACCATCAGGCGATTTTTCGCGCTTGCCTGGGCTTTAGCCGACTACTACCCGGTCCGCGGATAGCTGCGCAGAGCAAGCGGTGGTGGCTGCGTTCCAAGGTGTAGGACGGTGGGCGGGGCTGACAGCACCATGTTTGTTGCGGCATATTGCACTGAGACGCCCGGCAGACGCGCAAACCCGGCAAACCACGACGCCAATTAGCGGATTCCTGGCCATTTCGGTCAAATCCCCCGTCATTTCTGTTGCCCACTGCCGCGCGGCACCTTAGACTTCCGCCCCCTGTAAAAGAGTGCCGGTTGGCGCTTGAAGAATTCCGCCCCCGACGTGCCATCGTCGGTGGCACCCGAATCGCCCATATGCACATTTTTTCATAGAGAAATCGATGACCAAGGAACAGTTGCTGGCCATGTCGGCCGATGACTACATGAACGCCGAGCAGCTCGCGTATTTCACCGCGCTGCTGCAGGCGATGAAAGTCGAAACTCACGAGCGCATCGAACTCAGCCGCACCGCCATCGAAAGCCTGGATACCCCGTCGGATCCCGCTGACGTGGCGTCGGTCGAGGAAGAACGCACCTGGTTGGTCAATGCCATCGACCGCGACCAGCGTCTGCTGCCGCAACTGGAGATGGCGCTGGACCGCATCACCGACGAAAGCTTCGGCTGGTGCGACGACAGCGGCGAGCCGATCGGCCTGAAGCGCCTGCTGATCAGCCCGACCACCAAGTACTGCATCGAAGCCCAGGAGCGTCACGAACAGCTCGACCGCCACCAGCGGCAGATCTGATCCAACGCCTTGTGCAAGGCCCCGCGGAGCGATCCCTGGGGCCTTCGTGTTTTCTTGCCTTGCATCAAGCATGGCCGCCGCCATCGAGGCGCCACGTGCCGGCGAGCACGGACGTGGCTTCGCGGTGGCCGATGAGCTGGGTACCGGGGTGAACAAACCGGTGTGCAGCTTGCACAGATTACGGGACTGGCAGCCCGTGTCGAAGGCCAGGTCCGCGCAAGTGGATTGAGCGGATTTGTTGCCGGAATTGCAATACAGCTGTACCTGGCGGCGCTTTTTCCCAGGCAGGGCAGGCCGTATCATGCGCGTATCGTTAGGTTGCTAATTAAATTCCGGAGGGAATGATGAATAGCCAAGTCGATGTCGCCGTCATGATCGGGACTGGCGTGCCGCGCTCAATGCAGGCCCTGGGCAACCGTGTGTGTTGGGTGGTACTGGTCGATGGCGAGCGTCGCGGCACAGCATTCGCCAGCCGCGCCGAAGCCTTGGAATGCCGGGATGCCTGGCTGGCCCTGCTGGACAGCTGCAACGCGGCCTGAGGCGTTCAGCGCTCGAATTGTCGGGCCAGTGCGCAAGCCTGCTCGTGGCACTGGCGAAAACCCCTGACCCGACCCGTATCGCGTTCGGCGATGTGGTAGAAGGCGACACCGGCGGGAATGACGATATAGCGAGGGATATCATGGCCGGAAATGTTACGTGCCTCTCGACGGGTTTCAGTGTTTTCGTGCATATTCGCTCTCCTGTAATGCGCGACTGAAGGCCAGCATTCCTTTCTGGCGAAAGAACTGGTGCTGCTTGTCGCATCCTTTCCGGCATTTGTGCTGTCGGACATTACGTTTCCCTTTGCGGAATCGAGCCGAAGCTTACTTCGCATCGCCGGGCGGTGGCTGGGTGAACTGCTTCCTGGTTGCCCTTGCGCCGTTGTGCGTGGACGCTTTGTCGCTTGTTTCCACGGTCCTGCGGACCTTGACTAAAAAGTGCCTGTCACCTGACGCAACTTGTGTCCGTGGCGTGGCCGTTGCAATCGATGTGAGGAGCCCTTCATTGGCAGTCAGTACACTGGATACCCATGCGTTGTTCGCCCTGGGCGACTTGCGCGCACAGCTGGTCAAGCTGTTCCACGGGCGTTTCATCTATGTCACCGAGCAAAACCCGGAAGGCCTGTACATGGCCGAAATCGACACCGAAGAAGCCATGGTGGTCGACGACAAGCAGCGCCTCGAATTGAAGGTGGGTGACCACTTCCGCGCCGCGGTCTTGCCCAGCCGCGAAGGCGGCAAGCTGGAATTGCGCTTTCGCGAGATCAAGCTGAACGTCTATGGCCAGGGCGACTACGCCTTCGTCTCGGTACCGGAAGGCGACGGTATCGTGTTCCGCGACGGGCATGGCGTGATGCTGGTGTTCGCTGCCCAGCAACAGGTGCAGGAAGGCCTGGGCAAACTGCTCAAGGCGGTGACCGGCAAGGTCGCCAAATGGCGCAAGGGCGAGTTGACCACCTTCAAGGCCAGCGAATGATCGACGAGCCCACCGCGGGCTCGCGGGCCGACTTTCACCGCCTGCACCAGGCCCGTGCGGTGGATGAGGCCGAGCGCCTGCTTGCGCGCCGAGAGGCGCTGCACGGCGGCTGGCTGGCCTGGGTCGCCGGCGAGCTCTATCGGATGAGCCCGCCGCCTTTTGCCGCCATGGTACGCCGCGAGTTGCAGCGCTTGAGCCAGGCATGAGGCTCAGTTGCCGCGATCGCGCCCGCTGCTGACTTCCTCAGGTACGTTTTCACCCGAGGTGCGTTTGCGAAACAGCGCGGCCCTGGCCAACAGCAGCGTGGTCACCGGCACGGTGATCGACAGCAGGATCGGGATCAGCCACGCATGCAGCACCGGGCTCTGCTTGAGCACCGAGAAGTACAGCATCGAGGCCAACGCCACGCACCATGCGCCGATGGTCGAGGCCAGCGCGGGCGGGTGCATGCGCTGGAAAAAGTCCTGCAGACGGACCAGCCCGATGGCGCCGATCAGGGCGAACAGGCTGCCCAGCAGCAGCAGCGTGGACACCAGCAGTTCCAGCCAGAACGGCAGTTCGATAGCTTCGTTCATTCGATCACCTCGCCACGCAGCAGGAACTTGGCCAGGGCGAACGAACCGACGAAGCCGAACAGGGCGATCAGCAGCGCGCCCTCGAAGTAGGTGTCACTGGCGTAGCGAATGCCCAACACCAGCATCATCAGCATGCCCAGGATATACAGGTAGTCCAGGGCCAGTACGCGGTCCTGGGCGGACGGGCCGCGGAACACCCGGATCAGTGCCAGGCCCATGGCAATGGCGAAGATGAACAGGCTGGTGAGGACGGCATAGGCAAGCAGGCCGCTCATTCGAAGATCTCCATCAGCGGACGTTCATAGGTGTGCTTGAAGTGCTCGATGAAGGCCGCTTCCTCTTCAAGATCGAACACGTGCAACAACAGTACGCTGCGATCCAGGGCCAGTTCCGACCAGATGGTTCCCGGCACCACGGTGGTTATCATCGACAGTGCCGCCAGACCGTGGGCGTCGCGCAGGTCCAGCGGAATATGCACGAATGCCGAGCGAGGCGGCGTGCTGCCGACGCGCAGCACGCCACGAGCCACCAACAGGTTGGAATGGATCACGTCGAGGCCCACTCGGCCAACCAGCTTGACGATTGCCCAAGGGCGGCGCACATGGGCGTGCTGCGGGCGCAACGGCGCCATCAGGATAGGTGCGAGGATCCCCAGCGCGGCACCTAGCAGCAGGTTGCCCGGGCTGACCGAGAGGTTGAGCAGCAGCCACAGTGCCAACAGTGCGACGGACAGCAGTGGTGCGGGAAACAGTCGGCTCATGGCTGCGCCTCCACGCTAAGGGTGGTCGGGCCGGGCAGTGGCCGGGTGGCCATCACCGCCTTGACGTAGGCCTCCGGCGTGCTCAGGCTCGCGGCGGTGTCCTGGGTGTAGCGCAGCAGCGGCTCAGCCTTGAGGCTGAGGAAGATGCACAGGCCCAGGAGAATGACGATAGGCACGCATTCATAGCGACGCAGCACCGGCGAGGGGCGTTCCTCAGGCTTCCAGAAGCGCTGGATGCCCACCCGGCCGAAGGCGATTAGCGAGGCCATGCCGGACAGCACCAACAGGGTGACCAGGGTCCAGCCCGCGACGCCCAGCGGCTGCTCCGGGCTGACGCCCATGCCTTGCGGGTTGAACAGCGCGCTGATCAGGTTGAGCTTGCCGATGAAGCCCGACAGGGGAGGCATGCCGATGATCAGCAGGGCGCAGGCGATGAAGGCAAGGCCCAGGAAGGCCATGGTCCAGGGAATGATCTGGCCGATCACCACCTGCTGCTCGTCGTCCAGGTTGATGCCCTTGGGCGGGTGCAGGGACTCCAGAGGCGAGGGCATTGCGCCTTCTTCATCCTCCAGCGGCGCCTCGTTGGCCGAGCGCGAGCGCTCCACCAGCTCGGCCAGCAGGAACAGCGCGCACAGGGCCAGGGTGGAGCTGGCCAGGTAGAACAGCGCGGCGCCGGTCAGGATCGGCTGGCCGAAACCGACGGCGGCCAGCAGTGTGCCGGCGGACACCAGGATGCTCAGCGCTGCCAGGCGCTCCAGGCGCTGCGCGGCGAGGATCGACACGGCCGCCACGGCAAGGGTCGCCAGGCCGCCATACACCAGCCAGTCCCCGCCGAAGAACGCCGAGGCGCCGGCCTGGCCGGAGAACAGCAGCGTCCACAGGCGCAGGATGGCGTACAACCCGACCTTGGTCATGATCGCGAACAGCGCGGCTACCGGCGCACTGGCCGACGAATACGCCGGTACCAGCCAGAAGTTCAACGGCCAGACCCCGGCCTTGGCCAGGAAGGCGACCGCCAGGATCGCCGCGCCGGCATGCAGCAGGCCGCGATCGGCTTCCGGCACCAGCGGCACTTTCAATGCCAGGTCGGCCATGTTCAGGGTGCCGGTCACGCCGTAGAGCATGGCCGCGCCCACCAGGAACAGCGACGAGGCGAACAGGTTGATGGCGATGTAGTGCAGCCCGGCCTTGACCCGTGCCCGCCCCGAGCCATGCAGCAGCAGGCCGTACGAGGCCGCCAGCAGCACCTCGAAGAACACGAACAAGTTGAACAGGTCGGCCGTGAGGAAGGCGCCGTACAGACCCATCAGCTGGATCTGGAACAGCGCGTGGAAGCTGGCACCGGCACCGTCCCAGCGGGCCCGGGCGAACAGCAGGGCGCTCAGGCCGATTATACCTGTCAGCGTCAGCAGCAGCGCCGACAGGTGGTCGAGCACCAGGGCGATGCCGAACGGCGCCGGCCAGTTACCTGGCAGGTAGACGCCGATGGACTCGGCCTGGCCTTGGGTGCGCACCCACATCAGCAGGGTCACGGCGATGCCCAGGCCGAGGGCGGTGGACAACAGGTTCAGGCGCGCCTTCAGCCAGCGGTGCTTCTCACCGATTAGCAGCATCAGCGCCGCGGTGAGCAGCGGCAGCAGGATCGGCGCAATGATCAGTTGGTTCATCCCGCTCATTCGTCACGCTCCCGGCCATCGACGTGGTCGGTGCCGGTCAGGCCGCGCGAAGCCAGCAGCACCACCAGGAACAACGCGGTCATGGCGAAGCTGATGACAATGGCCGTCAGCACCAGCGCCTGGGGCAGCGGGTCGGTGTAGTGCAGCAAATCGTGGGGCACGCCGTCCTTGATGATAGGCTCCTTGCCGATGAACAGGCTGCCCATGCTGAAGATGAACAGGTTGACGCCGTAGGACAGCAGGCACAGGCCCATGATCACCTGGTAGGTACGCGGGCGCAGGATCAGCCAGACCCCCGAGGCGGCGAGGACACCGATGGCGACTGCTATGACTTCTTCCATCAGGCGGCTCCTGCTTGGCTGGACTTGGCGGGGCGGTAGGCACGCACCGACTGGTGGGCCAGCGCGGTGAGGATCAGCAGGGTCGAGCCGACCACCACGGTATACACGCCGATGTCGAAGAACAGCGCGCTGGCCACATGCACGTCACCCAGCAGCGGCAGGTGCAGGTGGGCGGTGTGGGTGGTGAGGAACGGGTAGCCGAGCAGCATCGCCCCGGCGCCGGTAAGGGTGGCGCAGAGCAGGCCGGTGCCCATCCAGCGCAGCGGGCGCAGGCTCATCTGCGCCTCGACCCACTGGGTACCGGCGACCATGTACTGCAGGATGAACGCCACCGACATCACCAGGCCCGCGACGAAACCGCCGCCGGGCTGATTGTGGCCACGCATGAACAGGTACATTGACACCAGCAGGGCGATCGGCAGCAGCAGGCGCACCAGAGCGGCCGGCACCATCATGAAGCCCAACGCGGTGTCGGTGGCGTGGCGCGGGTTGACCAGGTCGGTGACCACGTCCGGTGCCAGCTGCCGCTGCTGAGCCGGCAACTGCATGCTCTCCTTGGGCGGGCGGAAGCGGCGCAGCAGGGCGAACACGGTCAGCGCCACGGCCACCAGTACGGTGACTTCACCGAGGGTATCGAAGCCACGGAAGTCCACCAGCATCACATTGACCACGTTGGTGCCCCCGCCCTCTGGCAGGGCGCGGCTAAGGAAGAACGAGGAAATGTCGTTGGGCGTCGGGCGGGTGAGCATGGCGTAGGACAGCAAGGCCATGCCGCCGCCGACCAGCACCGCCAGCAGCAGGTCGCGCAAGCGGCGCAGACGGGCGCGGTCCTGGCTGCCGGGCAGCGGCGAGACACCTTCGATACGCCGGGGCAGCCAGCGCAGGCCAAGGAGGATCAGCACGGTTGTCACCACTTCGACCGCCAGCTGGGTCAGGGCCAGGTCGGGCGCGGAGAACCAGACAAAGGTGATGCAGGTCATCAGGCCGCAGACGCCGACCATGATCAGCGCCGCGAGACGGTGGTATTTGGCCTGGTAGGCGGCGCCGATGGCGCAGGCGATGGCGATCAGCCACAGCGCGACGAACACCCCGGAGCCGGGGATCTTCGGTCGGTCGCCCCAGCTCAGGCCGCTATACAGCAGTGGTGTCAGGCCGGCGATGAATGCCGCCAGCACCAGCATGAACAACTGCGTCTGCAGGCGGCGGGTAGTCAACAGGCGCTCGATGTGCCGGGCCAGCAGCATCAACCGCACCAGGCCATGCTCGAACAGGCGCTTGCCATTGAAGCGCTCGATCAGCGGCGGGTGGGGGAAGCGACCGCGCTGCAGCTGCTTGCGCAGCAGCAGATAGAGGATGATGCCGCCGCTCATGGCGATCAGGCTCATGATCAACGGCGCGTTCCAGCCATGCCAGATGGCCAGGCTGTACTCCGGCAGGGTGCCGCCCACCACCGGCAGGGCGGCGGCGGCCAGCAGCGGGCCGACCGATTGGGCCGGGAAGATACCGACCACCAGGCACGTGAGCACCAGCAGTTCGACCGGTGCGCGCATCCAGCGGGGAGGCTCGTGGGGCGTGTGCGGCAGATCGTCGGCCGCGGGCCCGAAGAACACGTCGACGGTAAAGCGCAGCGCATAGGCCACGCTGAAGGTTCCGGCGAGGGTGGCGATCACTGGCAGGGCGGCCTCGACCCAGGCGGTCGAGGTGATGAACACGGTCTCGGCGAAGAACATCTCCTTGGACAGGAAGCCGTTCATCAGCGGCACCCCGGCCATCGAGGCGCTGGCGACCATGGCCAGGGTGGCGGTGAACGGTATCAGGCGGAACAGCCCGCTGAGGCGGCGGATGTCGCGGGTGCCGCTTTCGTGGTCGATGATCCCCGCGGCCATGAACAGCGAGGCCTTGAAGGTGGCGTGGTTGAGAATATGGAACACCGCGGCGACGGCGGCCAGCGGACTGTTCAGGCCCAGCAGCAGGGTGATCAGGCCCAGGTGGCTGATGGTCGAGTAGGCCAGCAGGCCCTTGAGGTCGTTCTGGAACATCGCCGCGAAGGCGCCGAGCAGCAGGGTGGCGGCACCGGCGCCGCCGACGATCCAGAACCACTCCTCGCTGCCCGACAACACCGGCCACAGGCGGGCGAGCAGAAACACCCCGGCCTTGACCATGGTCGCCGAGTGCAGGTAAGCCGATACGGGAGTGGGCGCCGCCATGGCATGGGGCAGCCAGAACTGGAAGGGGAATTGCGCGCTCTTGGTCAGGGCGCCGATCAGGATGAGGGGCAGCAGCACCGGGTACAGCGCATGCTGGCGGATGATGTCGCTGGCAGCCAGGACCTTGTCCAGGTCATAGCTGCCGACCACATGGCCGAGCAGCAAGGCCCCGACCAGCAGGCACAAACCGCCGGCCCCCGTCACCATCAATGCCATGTAGGCGCCGCGGCGGGCGTCGGCGCGGTGGTGCCAGTAGCCGATCAGCAGGAACGAGAACAAGCTGGTTAGTTCCCAGAAGAACACCAGCTGGAGCAGGTTGCCGGAGATCACCAGGCCGAGCATGGCGCCCATGAATGCCAGGAAGAAGGCGAAGAAGCGCGGCACCGGGTCCTGCGGCGACATGTAGTAGCGCGCGTACAACGCCACCAGGCTGCCGATGCCCAGCACCAGCAGGCTGAACAGCCAGGCAAAACCGTCCATGCGCAGGACCAGGTTCAGGCCCAGGCTGGGCAGCCACAGGAATTCCTCGCGAATCACCCCGCCATCGGCCACCTGTGGGTACAGCAACGCCACCTGGACGGTACCGACCAAGGCCACGAGCCCGGCGAGAATGGACTCGGCGTTGCGTGCGTTGTGCGGCAGTACAGCCGCCAGGCAACTGCCTATGAAGGGCAGAAGCAATAGCACAATCAATGACATAGCGTTCTGTTCTGAGAAGTTTGCCAAGGATCATACGTGCCGGGGGGGGGATCACCAACACGCAAGCAGTTGCAGGATCGTACAAATGTGCTGTGACAAGCTGTTTTTTTATAACAGTTTTTTACAAAGCATAGCGGGTGACAGCGTTGCCGTGGGGCTGCTTTGCAGCCCTGAGGATGCGCAGGAGGGCTACAATCCCGTCTCGCGCTGACGCGCGTCATCGTCCGGCAACGCCTCTGCCTCATCCTGGCGACGAATCTTCAGCTCGCTTACCACCACCGCCAGCACGATCAGCACCCCGCCGATCAACGCCACGCCGGGCAGCCGCTCGCCGGCAACGCGCCCGACGATGCCGGCCCACACCGGCTCGCCCGCATAGATCAGCGTGGCGCGGGTCGGCGAGACCGACTTCTGCGCCCAGTTCATCGCCACCTGGATCACCGCGCTCATGGCGCCCAGGCCCACCGCGCTGGCCAGCAGCAGCCAGGAAAAATCGGGGAGCTGCTCCTGGGTGGGCACGATCATCAGGAACGACAGCGCCGAGGCGGTGGCCAACTGCACCACGGTGACCCGACGCACATCCACCTTGCCCGCATAGCGGCTGATCAGGATGATCTCGCCGGCGATCGCCACGGCGCTGACCAGCGTCACCAGCTCGCCTTCACTGAAGTGCAGCGCGCCGCCCTTGGGGCCGGCCAGCAGCATCAGCCCGGCGAAGGCCAGGCCGATGCCCAGGCTCGGCATCAGGCCTGGACGGCGGCCCAGCACCAGCCATTGCAGCAAGGGCACGAAGGGCACATAGAGCGCGGTGATGAATGCCGACTGGCTGCTGCTGATGGTCTGCAGGCCCATGGTCTGCAAGCCGTAGCCGAGCATGATCGACACGCCGATCAGCACCCCGGCCTTGAGTTCGGTGGCGGTCAGCCCCGCCAGCGAGCGTGCCGACACCAGGCCGACGAACAGCGCGGCGGCAGCGAAGCGCAGGCCGACGAAGAACATCGGGCCACTGACGCTCATGACGTTGTGCACGATAAGGAAGGTGCCGCCCCAGAGCATGGTGATGAACACCAGCACCAGTTCGGCCTTGCTCAGGCGGAAGGTGACGGTGGGCTTGCTGGCGGAGGCCTGGCTCATGGTCTTGCGCACTCGGAAGGGGCGGCGCACAATTCGCCGCAAAGTGGGCAGTATACTGCGCAATCCCTACCAGTGAGCAATATAGTGCACAAAGATTCCGAGCACCGCGCTTCGGTGCTGCAACATGTCAGCCAGAACGTTCGCCGCCTGCGCGGTGATGCCGGCCTGAGCCAGGCCGCCCTGGCCGAGCGCTCCGGGGTCAGCCGGCGCATGCTGGTGGCCATCGAGGCCGGCGAGAAGAATGTCAGTCTCACCACCCTGGACCTGATCGCCGAAGCGCTCGGGGTGGCGTTCAGCACCCTGATCCAGGCCCCCGACCGCCGCGATCCCAGCCGTATCGACGAGCTGGCCTGGGCCGGCGTGCACCCTGCCAGCCGGGCCGTGCTGCTGGGCAGCAGCCCGGCCCGGCGCGAAGTCGAGCTGTGGGAGTGGACCCTCGCACCTGGCGAGTGCTACGCCAGCGAGGCAGACGCCGCCGGCTGGAGCGAACAGATCTATGTGACCGAAGGCCGCCTGACGCTGATCATCGAAGGCGGCGAGCGGCAGTTGGGCAAGGGCGAGTTCTTCGTCTTCCCCAGCGATTGCCGCTACGCCTATCGCAATGATGGCGAGGAGGCGGTGCGTTTCGTGCGTAATGTGGTGATCTGAGGGGTAGAGCGGGTGCTGAAGACATCGGCATAGGCGAACGCCAACGCGGTCATCGGTCTTCAGCGCCTGATCCTCAATCCTGGCTCGGTGGGTGGGGGCCGGGGCCTTCATCGGCCAGGCGATCATGGTGGTTGCGCAGCGGGCACTCTTTCAGCGACATGCAGCCACAGCCGATGCAGCCATCGAGCTGGTCGCGCAACATCACCAGCTCGTCGATACGCCGGCTCAGGTCGTCGCGCCAGCGTGCCGAGAGGCGCTGCCAATCGTCGGCGGTGGGCGTGTGGTCGCAGGGCAGGGTATCCAGGGCGTTGGCGATGTCGGCCAGGGGGATGCCCAGGCGCT
Source organism: Pseudomonas sp. WC1 (assembly GCF_050586565.1). NCBI lineage: Bacteria > Pseudomonadati > Pseudomonadota > Gammaproteobacteria > Pseudomonadales > Pseudomonadaceae > Pseudomonas > Pseudomonas sp. WC1. The sequence goes on along the minus strand of NZ_JBOBDQ010000058.1, from coordinate 6,249 downwards.
GGGCCATCTTGATTACCGCCACTCGGCGCAGCACGGCCCGTGGGTAGCGCCGCTGATTGCCGGCGTTGCGGGTGCTGTGGATCAGGCCCTTGGTCTCGTAGAAGTGCAGGGCGGTCACGGCCACGCCGCTACGGGCGGCCAGCTGGCCGACGCTGAGCAGGCGTTCCTGGGAGTAAGGAGGTTTCATCGTCAACAAAATCCTTGACCTTGAGTTAGCTGGAGGTTTTACCCTCCACGACCATCTGCTGCAAGAGCCCGAAACGAGGAGAAGCAACATGACGGCCAACACCCATTCCCTGTGGTTCACCCAGATGATCGAGTACGACGTGCCACCGCTGCGCCAGGATGCGCTGGCCGAGGCGCTGGTGGTGCGCAGCGAGCACCTGGCGCAACGCTGCGACGGCTTGCTGAGCGTCAGCATCCAGGTTAGTGACGACGGCCGGCGGGTGCTTCAGCTCCTGCGCTGGCAATCGCGCCAGGCATGGGCGGCAGCCGCGGGAAGCTTCATCGAGGAGCCGTTCCTCGACCTGCTGGGCGAGCATCAGGCGCGGGGGGTGAATTTCGCCGCCTACCAGACCCTGCGCAGCCTTGTGCGCGGCGCCGATGGTGGCCTGCACTGCCAGTTGGGCTGCGCTCAGGCATACCAGGGCGCATAGTGCGGGTAGCGGTCCAGGCGGGCACCAATGACCATCTCGCCGATCCAGGACGTGAGTATCGCGCTGTAGGCCTTCTGGCTTTCTTCGCTGGACAGGGCATGGTCGGCGCCGTCTACCAGGCGGTGGGTCATCGAATGGGCACTGACGAACGCCGAGCGGTAACTCATCAACGTGCTGTGAGGTACGTAGTCGTCCTGCTCAGACTCCACCAGCAGTACATCGCCGCCAAACTCGGCGCAGGCTGCCAGGGCGCGGTTGTCGGCCGGGCCAAGGCTACGCTGGCGGTAGGCGTTGAGGCGCTGGCGGTCGAGGGCCTGCTTGGGCGCGTCCCATTCGTCGTCCCAGTAGAGGGCGGGCACCCTGAGCGCCAGCCATTTAACCGGCCGGCGCGGGGTAAGCAAGGTGGCCAGGTAGCCACCGTAGCTACTGCCGATCACGGCAATGGCGGCGGGGTTCACCGAAGGGTGGCTGGCGAGCCTGTCGTAGGCGGCCAGCAGGTCGGCGAGGTTCTGCTCGCGGGTGACGCTCAGGCGCTGGCTTTCGGTCTTTTCATGGCCGCGCAGGTCGAAGGTCATGCAGACGCAGCCTAGCCCGGTGATCTGCCGGGCACGGGCCAGGTCGCGCTGCTGGCTACCGCCCCAGCCATGGACGAAGAGTATCCCTGGCATGCGGCTGCCGGGGCTGACCAGGGTGCCGGCAATGCTTTCCCCTTCGACTTGCAGTTCCACGGTTTCACTCTCGATGGTCATGGTCGCGTATCCGTGCATATTTGCTGAGTTGTCCAAGTTCACTGTCATGCCCCTGATAGAACAGCGTGGCATCGGCAGGCAGTCGCGCCTGGCCGAACACCTCGTGGGTCGATGCGCATAGCCGCTGCAGGGCCGGATCCTCGGCGAAGGCCGTCAACGCCAGGACCTCGGCCGGGCTAGCGCCCCCGATGCGCCACGACTGTTCGAGCACGCCGCTGCGCAGGTGGCCTTGGCGGTCGTTGCCCCGGGCGATGTCGTAGTTGCGGCGCGAAGCGATGAAGCCAGGGAAGTAGCGTTCGGCGGCCTGTTCGTAGGCCATGGCCTGATTGATGGCCAGGCGCAGATGATCGTCCAGCGGCAGTTGCAGCAGTTGCAGGTAGTCGCCCCGCACCACCACCAGGTCGGAGCCGCCGTAGACCTCGGTTCCTGCGTGGTCGCGGGTTAAGTGCTGGGTGCCGTGGTAACTGAGGGTGAGCCCGGCCACGCGCACCTGGCCGACGCTGAAGGTCTCGACCGCGTCCAGGTCCTCTTCCAGCACCAGGCCCCACAGCCCCAGGGCCTCGTCGTCCATTGCCTGCAGTAGCGGTTCCAGGGCCTGGGAATCGTTGATCACCTGCTGGCCTCTGCCTGCACAAGCCAGTACCGGCTTGACACGCACCGGGCCGTCGCGCAGCAGCAGCTCGGCGGCGTGGCGCGCGTCTGCCTTGGAGAACACCGTGTAGCCGCGTAGCAGGGCGTCGCTGGCCAGTTGGGCGAAGGCATCCGTCCAGCCGGGTGGAAAGCTGGCATCGGCTGGCAGGGGATGGGAAATCGCCTTGGTGGCCATGTGTGGATGGCTGACCGCACCGCCGAATAGGTCCTCTTCGCCATGGATGCCGAGTGCCATCTGGCGCGTCGAGTCGACCAGGGTGTCGCTCGGCACGTAGTAACAGCGGGCATCGGCGCTGGGCACGGGCGCTGACTCGACCCGATCGATGCCCAGCAGGTGTGCCAGGTACTGGGCGATTTTCAGGTGCGTCGCCTGCTCATGGTCCGGCGTGTGCGCCCGGGTGTCGAGGAGCACGACCGCGGTTTTCGGTGCGCGGGAGTGGGGCATGGCCAACCTCGCGTTCGCAGGGTGTGTAAGGGGTGTGAAGGCGCGTAGGCTGTTTAGTTCAGGAGGAAGGATCGACGGTCGGCAGGGCACTTGGGGCAATGCATGCCTTGTTACGGTCGTGGTGATTGCGGGCGCCTGCCAGCTGTTTCATTATCAACGGCTTGGACCCGTCGACACCTATCCGCAGGAGTGCGCATGAACAGTCAGTCCCCTCTTCACGAACCCGTACCGGCGCGCCTTGCCCGTGTGCGCGAGGCCATGGCCCGGGAGGGCGTGGCTGCCTTGCTGGTGCCTTCGGCCGACCCGCATTTGTCCGAGTACTTGCCTGGCTATTGGCAGGGACGGCAATGGTTGTCCGGCTTCGAGGGGTCGGTGGGCACGTTGGTGGTCACGGCGGATTTCGCTGGGCTCTGGGCTGACAGTCGCTATTGGGAACAAGCGAACAAGGAGCTGGCCGGCAGTGGCATCGAGCTGATGAAGCTGCGGCCCGGCCAGCCAGGCGCGTTGGAGTGGTTGGGTGCGGAGGTCGACGGTACCGTTGCGGTGGACGGTGCGGTCATGGCAGTGGCCGCAGCCCGCCAGTTAAGCGAGCGTCTGCAGGCGCGGGGCGCAAAGTTACGTACGGACATCGATCTGCTGGCCGGGGTCTGGAGCGACCGGCCATTGTTGCCGGGCAATCCGGTCTACCAGCACCTGCCGCCCCATGCGACCGTCAATCGCGCGCAAAAGCTTGCCGAGCTGCGGGGCACCCTGCAGGAAAAAGGCGCCGACTGGCATTTCATTGCCACGCTCGACGATATCGCCTGGCTGTTCAACCTGCGTGGCAGCGACGTTTCCTACAACCCCGTGTTCGTCTCTTTCGCGTTGGTCAGCCAGGACAAGGCGTACCTGTTCGTCGGGCGTGACAAGGTCGATGGGCACCTGCGCGACGTATTGGCGGTCGATGGTATCGAGGTTCGTGACTACGCAGCGGTCGGCGACGCGCTGTCGGCGATTCCGGCCACGGCCAGCCTGCTGGTGGATCCGGCGCGGGTCACCCGTGGGCTGCTGGATCACCTGCATGGGCAGGTTCGGCTGGTCGAGGGCATCAATCCGACGACCTTGAGCAAGTCGCGCAAGGGTGAAGGGGATCTCGTCCATATCCGCCAGGCCATGGAGCAGGACGGCGCGGCATTGAGCGAGTTCTTTGCCTGGTTCGAAGCGAACCAAGGGGCGCAGCACATCACCGAGCTGACCATCGATGAGCGGTTGAGCGCGGCCCGCGCCCGCCGTCCGGGCTTTGTATCGCTGAGCTTTTCCACCATCGCGGCCTATAACGCCAATGGCGCCATGCCGCACTACCGCGCCACCGAGCAGTCACATGCCGTGATCGAGGGCAATGGCCTGCTGTTGATCGATTCAGGTGGGCAGTATCTAGGGGGAACCACCGATATCACCCGAATGGTGCCGATCGGCGAGCCGAGCCGCGAACAGAAGGCGGATTGCTCGCGGGTGCTCAAGGGCATGATCGCGCTGTCCAGGGCCAGGTTCCCGCGTGGGATCCTCTCGCCTCTGCTCGATGCCATCGCCCGCGCGCCGATCTGGGCTGACCAGGTCGATTACGGGCATGGCACCGGTCACGGTGTCGGCTACTTCATGAATGTGCACGAAGGCCCGCAGGTGATCGCCTACCAGGCGGCTGCCACGCCGCAGACAGCCATGCAGCCGGGGATGATCAGCTCGATCGAGCCTGGGACCTACCGGCCGGGGCAGTGGGGGGTGCGTATCGAGAACCTGGTGGTCAATCGCGAGGTCGGTACCAGTGAGTTTGGCGAGTTCCTGGCGTTCGAAACCTTGACCCTGTGCCCGATCGACACGCGCTGCCTGTTGGTCGAGGCGCTGGGCAGGGAGGATATTGCCTGGTTGAACAGCTATCACCAGACGGTGCGCGAGCGGCTTGCCCCTTTGCTGGAAGGTGAAGCGCTGGCGTGGCTGGAGCGGCGGACCGCGCCTCTCTGAAAGTGAAAAGGGCAGCCATTGGCTGCCCTTCATGCATCTGTTACTTGCAAATCACGATCATGCTGCGGCTGGTGTAGCCGGCAGGGTTGATGCCGAAAACGTAATCGCCAGGCTCTTCGTCGGAGTCACCGGAGCGGGCGATGACCTTGTAGCCCTTGCTGCTACAGGAGCTGGCGGCCTTGCTGTAGCACTTCTCCCACGACGAGGAGAGTCCCGAGCAATTGATATGCAGGCCTTTCTTCCCTCGTTTCACCTCGGTATTGGCTGTCGCGGCACATCCAGCGATGACCAGGATGCCCAGGATGAGCAAAATACGTTTCATTCCTGTCCTTATACGGCCCGACTACATTAACGGACCTGACGTTTGCGCGTTTCCTCTTCCTTGATGATCCCCGGCGTCCATGTACCGCTCAGTAGATAGCGTCAAGATTATGATCTGGTGACAGCTTAATCAGCCACGCCGGGCGGTACAAGGCTACAGGTTGGCTAAATGAAAATATTTCTCAAATCAGTCGGCAGCCACGGGTGGCGCCGCTTCCCGTTTCATGGAAAGGGTAGCGCCCACCGAGGCGGTGATGATGGCGAGAATGGCCAGCCACTGCCAGAGCGTGAGCTGCTCGCCCAGGAACAGTAACCCGGACAATGCGCCAAAGGCTGGTTCGATGCTCATCAGGGTGCCGAAGGTGCGTGCGGGCATGCGGGTCAGGGCCACCATTTCCAGGCTGTAGGGGAGCGCCGTGGACAAGATCGCCACGCCCAGGGCTACGGGCAGCAGGGCAGGGGTGAGCAGCGCGGTGCCGGCATGGGCGATACCGATGGGGGCGACGAACAAGGCAGCGATCACTACGCCCAGTGCGGCAGTCTGGATGCCGTTCTCGGCACCGGCTTTCTGTCCGTAGAGGATGTACAGCGCCCAGCACACACCGGCCCCTACGGCGTAAGCGGCGCCGATCGGGTCGAGCCCGCCACCGGTCTGGCCTACGGGGATCAGCAGCAACAGCCCGGCGACTGCCAGGGCGATCCACAGGAAGTCCAGCGCTCGTCGCGAGGCCCACAGCGCCACCGCGAGCGGCCCGGTGAACTCGAGTGCCACGGCGATGCCGAGAGGCACGCTGCGCAAGGACATATAGAAGAGGAAGTTCATGCCACCCAGGGCCATGCCGTAGATGATCACGCTGCGCAGGGTGCTGGCGTCCAGACGCGCACGCCAGGGCCTCAATATAAGCAGCATGATGATGCTGGCGAAGATGAGGCGCAGCGCTGTGGTGCCTTGGGCTCCGACAATGGGGAACATGCTCTTGGCCAGCGAGGCTCCGGACTGGATGGAAGCCATGGCGATCAGCAGCAGGCCGATAGGGAACAGCGTGGTGGCCAGGCTGCGGTGCGGGGTATTCATGTTGGGGTCCGTTGTTGTGCGCGCAAGGGTGCGCAATATAGTGCGCAGCAGGGTGTGGATTGGCAAGGTCGGGTGTGGTTTCAGTAAACGAGGTTCAGAATGATTGAACGCCTGGCAGCCTTCCTGCGGTCCAGCATCATAATCCTGTAATAAAAGGTTGACGGAGTTTCAGATCCCCTTATAATGCGCCCCACTTCCAGCGACATCGGAACGAAAAACTCATTGAATATCAATGAGTTGATCGATCAAGAGGGTTGCGGAGGTGCTTCGGTCGTCAGATCGGCAGCGGTGAAAAAAGGCAGTTGACAGCAGGTTGTAGCGCTGTATGATTCGCCTCCCGCTACGAGAGATCGC